>NZ_CAWPAV010000141.1:0-8273 GCF_963885725.1 Proteus sp. G4380 | reverse complement strand
TTTTATTAGTTAATAACACTATTTAATATTAAAATGTTATCAACATTATACTGTAATAACCGAAACTTGTTTATTTCAAATAATAAATAGATAATACTCGCGTATTGAGTTAATTAATCTTATTTCTATTATCTCAATGTGTTTAAAATAATTATTTGGAGAAATAAATGAGAAAAAGCTTTATTGCAATGTTGATTGCTACAACGTCTATTTTTGTCGCGAATAATGCATTAGCTGCAGATGGAACAATCGATTTTACAGGAGAAATTATCGATAACGCATGTGAATTAGCAGCTGGATCTGATGCTCTAAAAGTTAATTTAGGTAAGGTATCTAAAACAGCATTACCTAGTGCCGGAGTTACTGCTGCGGCAACTAAATTTACGATTAAATTAATTAATTGCCCTGCAACAGTAAGTACTGCATCTGTTAAATTTGATGCAGAGTCTTATTCTGGAGACGATACTGTTATTGCGCTAAAACAAGAGTCGGGAGTGGCAACAGGTGTCGGTATTCAAATTACGGATGATGCAAATACCGTTGTCCCTTTATTTACCGCATCTAAAACCTATCCATTAAAAGAAGGTGTTGAAAATAATTTAGACTTTAGAGCTCGTTATATTGCTAAAACAGATTCTGTCACTGCGGGTTTAGCAAATGCGAATGCAACATTTACTATTAATTATAATTAAAAATAACTAGGTAAGCCATAAGGTTTAAAGGGATTTAAACCTTATTATACAATCATTTTATGGTGATAATATGAAGTCTATTATTCTATTTTTTATTTCTTTATTTATTATTAATACATCTTATGCAGGTGTTATTATTAGTGGCACAAGGGTAATTTATAATGAAGGCAATAAGAATGTCAGCATTAACGTGAAAAACCCAGACAAAATGCCTTATTTGATCCAGTCATGGATAGATGATTTTGAGGAAAAAAAACAGTCAAAATTTACGATCACGCCACCTTTATTTAGATTGAATCCAGATAAAGAGAATACATTGAGGATCTTTTTAACAGAAGAAGGGCTACCAAGTGATCAAGAATCTCTTTTTTGGTTAAATATAAAAACGATCCCTGCTACAGAAAAAACAGAAAATTCATTACAAATTGCATTTAAAACGCAAATGAAATTGATCTATAGACCTAAAAGTCTAAAAGACGTTAATTTTGAAGAAGAACAAAAGAAATTATCTTGGTCAAAGGAAAGAGGGAAAGTCATAGTTTATAATCCCACACCTTATTTTATGAATTTTCAAACAATCAAATTTAATGGAAAATTGGTTGATGATGTTTCTTATGCTAAACCTTTTTCAACTAAATCATTTGATATAAATGATAATAATGAACATGGTCTTATAAGCTGGGAGCTTATTAATGATTATGGGGCTAATGTGGATTTATCCGAAGTTAGAATATAATAATTAGGTTTCTAATATGAAAATAAGTAAGGTATGTATTAGCCTCATTTTATACTTAGGCTATGCAGCTTTATTATATGCAGAAAATAATAATTTAGATGATATCTATTTTGATCCAGATTTTTTAGAGCTGCCAAATAAAGATATTATTGATTTATCTTCTTTTGAGAATAACCAACAGCTAGCAGGTGACTATTATGTTGATATTTATGTTAACACTAATTTAATTTTAACTAAAAATATTAGATTTGATAAAGATAAAAATAATCAGCTTAAACCTTGTTTATCAGTAAATGATCTAAATGACTTTGGAGTTAAAACAACAGATTATCCTGGGCTTTATTCTGAATATACTAGCTGTGTCAATTTGTCTGCGATACCAGAAGCTAAAAGTGAATTAGATTTTGATTCACAAAGGTTATATTTAAGTATTCCGCAAATTGCATTATCTAAAAACCCAAGAGGATATATAGAGTTAGATAATATTGATAATGGCATAAATGCCTTATTACTAAACTATAGTTATAGTGGTTCTAAAAACTATGATCGTAAGAATGGCAGTTCAAATACAACTTCAAATTATATAAATTTAAGACCAGGTTTAAATTTAGGACCATGGCGTTTAAGAAACTACACAACATGGTCGAGTACAAGTAATCAGTCAGGGAAGTGGAACACCCTTTATACCTATTTATCTAGAAATATAAATAAAATAAAAAGTCAGTTAATACTAGGGGATGGGATATCTTCATCTGATGTTTTTGATAGTGTTCCGTTTCGAGGCATGCAATTATCAACAGATGATGAGATGTATCCAGAAAGTTTAAGAGGCTATGCGCCTATCATTAGAGGGATTGCAAAAAGTAACTCGCAAATAACTATCAAACAAAATGGATATACTATTTATCAAACTGAAGTGGCAGCTGGCCCTTTTGAAATTAATGATTTATATCCATCAGGTAGTAGTGGGGATTTATACGTTACGATTAAGGGTGCTAATGGTAGTGAGCAACATCAAATCGTACCTTTCGCCTCTTTACCTGTATTACAGCGTGAAGGTCATTTCACTTATAGCGTAACGGGCGGTGAATATCGTGCTTATGATAATAATGTAGATAAAACGAAGTTTGGTCAGTTTACATTAGTTTATGGTTTACCTTATGGCACTACTGCTTATGGGGGAAGTCAGTTGAGTCAAAATTATCAATCTTACTCCCTAGGTGTTGGGAAAAATTTAGGCTCATTTGGTGCTGTTTCTGTTGATGTTACACAGGCTAAGTCAACTTTTAATGATGGAAGGAGGCAACAAGGTCAGTCTTATCGGTTTAGATATAATAAGAATTTGAACAATATAGGAACCAATATTGCTTTAGCAGGTTATCGCTATTCAACGAGTGGCTTTTATAGTTTATCTGAAGTGTTTGATAGTTTTCGTCGTACTCATTATAGCCCTGAAATTGAGCAACGCCGTCATCGTGCGGAGATAACACTTAATCAAAATTTAGGTGATAAATATGGCTCTTTAGCTATCGGATATATACAAGAGGATTATTGGAACAGCAAAAGCAAAAAACAATCAGCAACACTTGGTTATAATAATAGCTGGCAAGGTATCAGCTATGGAATAAATTATACCTACAATAAAAATACAGTTAATCATTCTTATATTTCTGATCAGAAAAGACAAAATGATGATGAACATTTGTTGGCTTTTTCGGTGAATGTGCCCTTTAGCGTATTTGATAATACTTTTTATTATAATTTTAATGCGAATAGTAACAATAATAGTTCAAGTACAGGAAGTGTAGGTATATCGGCATCTCAGTTAAATAATCGATTAAATTGGAGTGTGCAACAAGCATTTACCAATCAAGATCAAGGATCTTCTGGAAATATCAATGCATCCTACAAAGGCCAACTAGGTGATATTACGGGGGGGTACAGTTATAGCAAAGATAATCATAATCTTTACTATGGTGTGAGCGGTAGCGTCGTTGCTCATTCTCAGGGAGTTGTTTTTGGACAGCAACTGGGAGAAACCGCGGCAATCGTAGATATTCCTAATGCGGGTGATATTACGATATTAAATCAAGCGGGAGTTAGGACTAATAACTCAGGGTATGCATTAGTTCCTTATGTCACACCATATCGTAAAAATACTGTCGAGATTGATACATTAAGATTGCCAGAGAATGCTGAAATGGAACTTACCAGTCAGACGGTTTTACCGAGTCGAGGGGCTTTAGTAAAAGCGAATTTTTCAGCAAATGTAGGCTATCGTGTATTAATGACGATAAATTTGGAAAACAAAAAGCCAGTACCATTTGGCGCTCAAGCTATTTTTAAAGACAATAGTCAGTTAAATAGTATTGTAGGTAATGATGGAGAAGTTTATTTATCAGGGCTAAAACAGAAAGGAAGTTTTACTATTAAATACAACAATGAAAGCTGTCAGGTAAATTATGATCTATCTGATATTTCAGATTATTTAGGACTCTATAAAACCACTGTAACTTGCTATTAATTAATTTAAATATCAAACATAGTTATTTTTATAGCTATTGATGTTTGCTACCTGTAGGAAAGTAAAATGATAAAAGTAATGAGGCTCTTCCTTCTTATAACTACTATTGGAATAAGTTTTTTTTCATCTGCAGGAAGTACTGTGACACTTCAATTTTCTGGAAATATAAAAGCCGCGACTTGTAATGTTTCTGGTAGTAAAAATATTAATATTGATTTGAAACAGATGCCAGAAAGTTTATTTAATAAAGTAAACTCTAGTTCTGTTTGGAATGATTTTAATATTAAGTTAATAGATTGTTCTCCGGGGGTAAATCAAGTAAAGCTGACTTTTTCTGGAACGCCTGATAATGCAGATGTGAATAATTTATATAAAAATGGGGGGACGGCAAAAAATATTGCCGTTCAATTACAAAATAAAAACAGTAATGGTGAAATTCCATTAGGCAATGGAAAAAATTTATATATCGCGGTTAATGGTAAACCATCGGTTACTGTTCCACTAAGAACACGAGCATTTAGTAAATTCGGTAATGCAACACCGGGGACGGTGTCCGCCAAAATAACAGCAACGCTTATTTATCAATAAAAAGAGGGTGTTATGTGGAAATCACTAACGTTATTTTTATTATTTTCATATTCTCCTATCGCATTAAGCAACACTGTTAATATTAATGTATATGGATCAGTAGTAGCCTCACCTTGTGAGTTAGAAACGAAAAACCACTTAATTGATTTAAAAAAAATCAATATTAGAAATATTAAAAATGGTCAAGCATCAGACTGGATAGATTTTTCTATAAAATTAAAAAATTGCCCAGTTAATACAGAGAAAGTCACTATGATTTTAAGAGGCCAAAGTGTTCCTAATTATTCGGAATATTTTATTAATAGTGGGACGGCTAAAGATATAGCACTAAATTTAGCAATGCAAAATAATAAAGGTATTGTAAAAAATAATGATAAATTAATGACGGCTGTTAATAAATATAACCATAATGCTGAATTTGCTTTATCGGCAAGAATGGTTGGCTATGGAAATAATATAACGGTGGGATCATTTAAGAGCCATCTTGAATTTACTCTTATTTATAATTAAATGTGTCATAAAGGGGTTTCAAGTGAATCGCTCTTATCCAGCATCAAAGATGGTAGGAAAAAAAATCGCTTATTACCGTAGAGTAAATGGCCTCACATTAAGTGAATTGGCTAAGAAAATAGGTATAAGTCAACAGCAGCAATCAAGATATGAACGGGGAATTAATCGAGTGAGTCTAGATAGGCTTTATCAATATGCTTGCTTTTTCGGTATTAGTTTAAGTGATCTTTTTCAATTAGATGATGAAGAGAAAGTAGAAATAGAAAATAAAATATCAAATATGGTAGGTAATAAAAATGAACCATTTGATGGGTAAAAGACTTTTTTTATTAGGTACAATCTTCTTTTTTTCTGCTGACGTCTTTGCAGCTTGTATTCAGAATCCTAATTTAAAAAATATTCAGGCTCGGATCCCCAATAAAACCTATTCAATTCAATATGATGATATAGGGACAAGAGTATTAGATGAGTTTCAGATTAATTATGCCAATGGGCCTATAACAACTTTTTCAGGTAACGATGGGCGGTGTGGGAACGCATCAATCACTGCCAATTATACTAATGGCTGGTTGCCTAATGCGAATAAAATAGCACAGACCAATATTGCGGGTATTGGGATACAGGTTAAATTTGCTGGAATAGGTGCATTAAATACAACGTATTTGACCCCAAAGGACCCAAGTGGCAATTCTTATCGACTTCTTACCCCTTATTGGACAGTCAAAATTATAAAAACAGGCAGAGTAACGCAATCAGGAAGCCTTCAATGGGGCAAGATTGCTCAAGCAGTACAAAATAATACACAACCTAAAAACACAACTTGGAACTTAACTTCACTTTATTTGCCTCTTAATGCAATAAAGATAAATTCATTAAAATGTACTGCAAAATCATCAAATTATAATATTAATATGGGGACTTGGTATGATACTCAATTTAAAAATATTGGTGATGTCAGTAAAAGTGTAGATGTTCCTATTACATTAAACTGTGCGGCTGGCACTAACATTAAAGCGACAGTGACAAGTAGTGCTGGATATATAGATGCAAATACAGGGAAATTAAACCTATCGGGCACTAATCGAGCCACTGGTGTTGCCATTCAGTTATTAGATAAAAACAATAACCCGATAAAACTAAATACAAAAAATAGTCTACAAAATGGGGTCTCCTCCGGTGATTATATATTTGGTTGGAAAGCAAGATATATAAAAACAGGTAATAAAATAACGCCTGGTAGTGCTAACTCAACAGCAACAGTAAATATCTTATATGAGTGATAATAATATATTTTTCGATATGGTTTTGTCATTCGAGGCGATTATGAATAAAAAAATATCAAAGATAGTTGGCGCAAGAATAAAAATGTTAAGACAACAACATGGTATGACGGGTAGTGAGCTTGGTGCTTTATTAGGAGTAAGCCAGCAACATCAATCACGCTTTGAAAATGGGGAGTGCAATATTCATGTGGATGTAATTTACTTATTATCTTATATTTTTAAAGTTAAATTAAATTATTTTTTTCAGGATATAAATGATTGTTTTGATCAAGAAGGAATAGCCTATAAAGAAAGTTATTATCATTCTGAGACGATTGTCGAAAAGTGTGAACTTTGGCGCTAGTTAATATGATGCCTAACAGACTGATTAGGCATCATATTCTTGTTTTTATTATTTTACCAATACCCCAGCACCTTCCACCATAAACTACCAAGGGTTATCCAGATAATCAGGTTAACAATGCTCATAACAAAACCTGCTTTCCACCACTCACCTAAGGTCGCGTAGCCTGAGCCGAAAATAATCGGTGCAGTACCTGTACCGTAATGAGTTAAAGACATCATTAATGAAGAAGAGAAAGCTAAAATAAGTCCTAATAACATTGGTGGCGCGCCAAGGGCTAAACCTGCGGCATAGAATGCAGCAAACATGGCGGTAATATGAGCCGTGGTGCTAGCAAAGAAATAGTGAGAATAGACATAAATCAGCACGAGCAATATCATACCACTTACCCAGCTTATCCCCATACTATCAATACCGGCACCAACACTTAATGAAAGCCATTTAATTAGACCTAATTTTCCTAAAAAAGAGGCCATCATTACTAATGCGGAAAACCAAACCACGGTATCCCATGCGCCTTTGTTTTTTAAAATATCATCCCAATTTAATACGCCAGTACATAATAAGATTGATAAACCAATAAAAGCCGCAGTAGTCGCATTAATACTAAATGCATCACCAAATAATAGTTCGGGTATTCCTGCCCACATAATTAATAACAGTGCAAATACTCCCAAAGTGATTTTTTCTGGTAATGAAATAGGGCCTAATTGAGCTAAACGCTCTTTGGCAAAGTGGGGAGCATTCGGCGTATGGGTTATCTCTGGTTTATATAAAAAGTAGATCACAATCGGCATTAAAAATAATGAAACAATGGCGGGAACAAAAGCCGCTATTGCCCACATTGACCAAGTTAACTCATTTTCAGGCCCTGTTTCACCGATAATTAAGCTTACAATAAGAGGATTAGGCGCGGTTGCAGTAATAAACATCGCTGAGGTGATAGGATTGATATTATAATTGACTAGCGATAAATAACGACCAATCTTACCACTAGTACCCTCTTCGGGTTTTGAATTAAAGCTATCGGCAATAGATCGCATTATTGGGTGAATAATCCCGCCACCTCGAGCTGTATTACTTGGCGTAACAGGGGCGAGGATCGTTTCTGCAATAGCTAGAGAATAAGCGATACCAATGGTTTTTTTACCAAATAACGAAATAAAATAGTAGCCAATTCTAGCACCTAATCCAGTTTTATTAAGACTCATTGAAACCATAATAGAAATACCGATTAACCAGATAAGATTGTTGGAAAAGCCACTTAATGCATCATTAATCGCCCCTTTAGTTGAGTCTGGGTTAGTGACGCCTGTTGCGGCAACAAGCGCAATAGCAATAATAGATACTGCCCCTATAGGTAAGGCTTTGCCGATAATAGCCGCAATAGTACCAACAAACAGCGCTAACAAGTGCCAAGCATTGGGATCTACCCCTTGGGGAACAGGGATAACAAACCAAATGATAAGGGTAATAGCAACAGCAATTAAGGTAGGTATAGGTCGTAATGGAGTTAATTTATTCATCAGGTTATTCCATTAAAAACAGGTGTAAGAAATAATTGTAAGTGACAGATTATGTAAATAAGTATTTTTAT
>NZ_CAWPAV010000140.1:0-1590 GCF_963885725.1 Proteus sp. G4380 | reverse complement strand
ATTAAAATTATTTCATTACAAACTGACTATCTCGCTCTGCTTTTTTCTTAGTCTTATGAAAACGCTGAAATAATTCTTTCTTTAAGTTTTGATAGCATCATCGTTAACTTTTTTGTTTTTCTTTTTAGAGATTTCTTTGTATAACAAAACAAATTTCCTCTATATGAACTTTTAGATTTTTTGATTCAGCGTGGTTATTAATTTATCGAATATAAACTCTTCTAAGCTCTTCCTGTATGCTTGGGAAGTTAAAATATCACCTCATAACAGTCATTAGTATATACCTAAAATTTGTTATTCTATCGGTTATAAAATCTAAAAATTGACTCTTGAGGTACACTTATTTACAACTCCCATCCAATGCTGTACAGTTCATTATGAGTGAATTTAGCTAGTGCATCCATAGATTCAATTCCTATGCCTACATTCCTCATCACAGCTCTCCTAATAATTGTGTTTACCCGTTACTTCAACGTGTTACTTAACGATTACGTCAGCAAGGAAAAGCTTATGAGTAAATTATTCCGCCATATAGTACTATATGCATCTTGTTTTATTGAAACCGTATGGGCAGGGATGATAAGTGTGGTAGTGGGTCTGATGACTGGCGGTGTCCAAATTACTTTGGCACTAGCTAAATTTTCTCGATTTTTTATTTTTCACCTAAAGCAACCACACCCAAAATATTATCCAATATACTAAATCACTTCATACATATTCCTTTATTTTGGTCTTTCGTGCTTTTTGTACTAAGCATGATCGTTTTTCTCATTTTTTAATACACAACGTAATTAGCAACGTTTTCTACTGGCACATTGCAGTCTATTAGTTTGCTTTTACATTACTGCTATGTCACTGCTCATACACTACATTTATATTTCTTCATTCAAGATTTTATAAACCGTAGAACGAGCTACTTTCATTTCTTTGGCTATTGCGGTTCCTCCCCACCCACTTCGTTTTAGCTCAATAATTCTTTCGCGATCCACTGAACGCTTGCGTCCAAATTTTACCCCTTTGAGCAAAGCTTCTTGCCTGCCCTCATTTGTTCGTTCCAAAATTCTTTGTCTTTCTGCTTCTGCCACCGCGGATAAAATGGTGACCACCATTTTTCCCATTGTTCCTTCTGTACTTATACCATCATCCAAAAATCGAACAGCTACACCCATTGAATCGAATTCTTTTATCAACTGAATCATATCCGCAGTATCTCGTCCGAGACGGTCGAGTTTTTTCACAAGAATAATATCACCGCATTCAACTTTAATTTTGAGTAACTGCAATCCATCACGATTAATGTGACTTCCTGATCCTTTATCGCTAAATAAGCGATGCTTTGCCACTCCGGCATCAATCAATGCTTTCTTTTGAGTATCGAGAGATTGCTGGCTAGTAGATACCCTTGCATAACCAAATAGGCGCAAAATATGTCTCCTAAGTCATTATCAGACAACAAGTGTCTATTAATTGAAAATATCGAATAAATAGACACTCTTTTCATATTATTTTTAAGTGTCCGAAATATTATGATAAAAAAGACACACTATGAAAGTCTGGACTTCGATTAACAATTATTATATTAAATAACTT
>NZ_CAWPAV010000139.1:0-31527 GCF_963885725.1 Proteus sp. G4380 | reverse complement strand
ACTATAGATTATTAGCTTATATAGCATACTAGTAGTCAAAGAGAGAAAAAGGTATTTTTCTCTCTTTGGATTAACGGAGTATTGCGCTGATTATCTTCTATATACTGGTGTTATTCTTCACTACTAACAGAATAAACCACCCACTTCTTTGTTTCATTTCAATATATTCGTTTAATATTTAAGCGTTCAATCACAAAATATCGTTTTTTTTAAAATAGTCATTTAACTTAAGACTTACTTAATGTGTGGTTTAATTCTCTACCATTAAATCAATTTGTCCAATTTTTATCCTGTAATTGTTTGCTATTTGTTTCGTTTATGTTTGCAACTTGTTCATTTTGGCGTAAAGCCCCTTATTGACGGAAACGAATACAGTTGGTTAATTGAACAATGACAAAATAAAAAGGTATTCCGTTTTTAAACAGGAAACCAAAAAACACAACAGAATAATGACGGAGAATAATGATGAGAAGCTCCAAAAAACAGACAGGGTTGCTAACCGCTACAATCGGCTTACTCGCTTTGGCTATTTCAGCGGGTGTGCAAGCGAAAACATTAGTGTACTGTTCAGAAGGCTCACCGGAAGGATTTAACCCCCAACTATTTACCTCAGGTACGACTTATGACGCAAGCTCAGTACCGCTTTATGATCGCTTAGTTGAGTTTAAACTCGGCACCACTGAAATTACTCCCGGCTTAGCTGAAAGTTGGGAAGTGAGCGATGATGGTAAGGTGTATACTTTCCATTTACGTAAAGGGGTTAGTTGGCATAGCAACAAAGAGTTTAAGCCCACTCGTGAATTTAACGCAGATGATGTGATATATACATTTATGCGTCAAATGGATCCAAATCATCCTTATCATAAAGTCTCTGGTGGAAGTTATGAATATTTCACTGGGATGGATATGAATAATATGATCGAGAAGATCGAAAAAGTGGATGACAATACGGTTCGCTTTGTACTTACCCGTTCAGAAGCGCCTTTCTTGGCTGATATGGCAATGGACTTCGCATCTATTCTTTCTGCCGAGTATGCAGATAATATGATGAAAGCAGGGACTCCTGAGAAAGTGGATCTCAATCCTATTGGTACGGGACCTTTCCAACTGCAACAATATCAAAAAGACTCACGTATTCTTTATAAAGCAAATGATAAATATTGGGGGAAAAAACCTGATATAGATCGTTTAGTTTTCTCTATTACGCCAGATGCTTCAGTTCGTTATGCCAAATTACAAAAGAACGAATGTCAGGCAATGCCTTACCCAAATCCTGCTGATATCGCCAAGATGAAACAAAATAAAGATATCCAGCTACTTGAACAACCCGGATTAAACGTGGGGTATATCTCTTTTAATGTGGAGAAAAAACCGCTCGATAACCAAAAAGTACGCCAAGCATTAAGTATGGCTGTGAATAAAGACGCCATTATTGAAGCTGTCTATCAAGGTGCAGGTCAGAAAGCGAAGAATCTTATTCCACCGACAATGTGGGGTTATAACGATGATATCGTCGATTATGAATATAACCCTGAAAAAGCCAAAGCATTGCTAAAAGAGGCTGGCCTTGCAGATGGCTTTACTATCGATTTATGGGCGATGCCAGTGCAACGGCCATATAACCCTAATGCTCGCCGTATGGCTGAAATGGTACAAGCTGACTGGGAAAAAATTGGTGTGAAAACCAAGATCGTCAGTTATGAGTGGGGTGAATATCTGAAACGTGCTAAATCAGGTGAACACCAAGCTGTGATGATGGGCTGGACGGGAGATAACGGTGATCCTGATAACTTTTTTGCCACACTGTTTAGTTGCGCTGCGAAAGAGCAAGGCTCTAACTACTCGAAATGGTGTTATAAGCCGTTTGAAGATCTGATCCAGCCTGCGCGGATCACGGCAGATCACGATAAGCGTGTTGAGTTATATAAGCAAGCTCAAGTGGTGATGCATGACCAAGCGCCAGCACTGATTATTGCTCACTCCACGGTATATGAACCAATCAGTAAAAAAGTAGAGAACTATGTGGTCGACCCATTAGGTAAACACCACTTTAATAATGTCTCTCTAAAATAGTCGTGATATTAACGAGCTGAGTTATCTTTACCACGGTACTTCTCTGAGCGTTTAGAGAAGTACCGCTATCCAATAATAATCAATACATTCAGTACACTGTGAGCGCAGGGGCTTTCCCCTGATTTATCAGCGCTATCTTTTAGCTGATGTGTAAAAAGAGAATTAGGATATGCTGCAATTTATCCTTCAGCGTTTGGGGCTCGTGATCCCAACGTTTATCGGAATTACGTTATTAACCTTTATTTTTGTCCATCTTATTCCGGGTGATCCGGTCATGATTATGGCGGGAGAGCGTGGATTATCACCAGAGCGTCACGCTTATTTAATGGCGGAATTAGGACTAGATAAACCGCTATGGCAACAATATTTAAATTACCTTAACGGCATTATGCACGGTGATTTAGGTATTTCACTAAAAAGTCGTATTCCTGTCTGGGATGAATTTTTGCCACGATTTAAAGCAACCTTAGAGCTAGGTATTTGTGCCATGATTTTTGCTGTTTCAGTGGGCATTCCCGTTGGGGTGCTTGCGGCAGTAAAACGAGGTTCTATTTTTGATCATACGGCAATCAGTGTGTCACTTGCAGGATATTCTATGCCTATCTTCTGGTGGGGGATCATGCTGATTATGCTCGTTTCAGTGAAGCTTGATCTAACACCTGTATCAGGCCGATTGGCGGATAGTGTCTTTCTAGATGATAGCTATCCACTAACGGGATTTATGTTGATTGATACGCTCTTTTGGGGGGAAGAAGGTGATTTTCTTGATGCGCTACACCATATTATTTTACCGGCCATTGTGCTTGGGACTATTCCATTAGCGGTTATTGTGCGCATGACGCGTTCGGCAATGTTGGAAGTATTGGGAGAAGATTATATTCGCACTGCCAGAGCAAAAGGATTAAGTCGTGCACGAGTGATTTTGATCCATGCATTACGTAACGCAATGTTACCTGTTGTGACGGTGATTGGTTTACAAGTTGGTACGATGCTAGCCGGAGCGATACTGACAGAAACTATTTTTTCATGGCCGGGTTTAGGTCGCTGGTTAATTGATGCTCTACAACGTCGAGACTACCCTGTTGTTCAAGGGGGAGTATTGCTCATTGCCACTATGATCATTTTCGTGAATCTATTAGTGGATGTGCTATATGGCATTGTTAACCCACGTATCCGTCATAAGAAATAAGGAGTGCATCATGGCTGAAAATAACGTAACACCGGTCATTAGTGCACCGGTGCCAATGACCCCCTTTCAAGAGTTTTGGCACTATTTCAAACAAAATAAAGGGGCGGTTGTTGGCTTAATTTATATTGTCATTATGCTGTTGATAGCGGCCCTTGCAGGCGTTTTAGCGCCTCATGCACCCAATGAGCAGTTTCGTGAATTTCTTCTAACGCCCCCTGTATGGCAAGAAGGAGGAAGCTGGAGTTTTATTTTAGGTACTGATGATGTTGGGCGGGATATTCTCTCTCGCTTAATGTATGGTGCGCGCCTTTCATTACTCGTTGGTTGCATTGTCGTTATACTTTCGCTGATTTTAGGCATTATTTTAGGTTTAATGGCTGGCTATTTTGGTGGCATCGTTGATATCGCCATTATGCGCGTAGTTGATATTATGCTGGCATTACCCAGTCTTTTATTAGCATTAGTGTTAGTGGCTATTTTTGGGCCTTCGATTATTAATGCTTCAATCGCTTTAACCTTTGTTGCCCTACCTCATTATGTTCGACTGACGCGTGCGGCAGTGTTAACAGAAATTAACCGTGATTATGTTGTGGCGTCTCGTGTTGCGGGAGCAGGCTCTATACGCCAAATGTTTATCAATATCTTGCCTAACTGCCTTGCTCCTTTAATTGTGCAAGCCTCTTTAGGTTTTTCTAATGCCATCTTAGATATGGCTGCCTTAGGTTTTTTGGGAATGGGCGCACAGCCACCGACACCAGAATGGGGAACCATGTTATCTGATGTACTGCAATTTACCCAAAGTGCATGGTGGGTAGTGACTTTTCCGGGGTTAGCTATTTTGTTGACGGTTTTAGCCTTTAACTTAATGGGTGACGGTCTACGAGATGCACTCGATCCAAAATTAAAGCAGTAACGGAGTAAGAGCATGGCGTTATTAAATATAAATCAATTATCAGTTCACTTTGGTGATGAAGATACTCCGTTTAAAGCGGTAGACCGGATCAGTTATCAAGTAGAAGAAGGTCAAGTGGTGGGCATTGTTGGCGAGTCTGGCTCAGGGAAATCAGTCAGTTCATTAGCGATTATGGGGCTTATTGATTTTCCCGGTCGCGTATCAGCACAAGCCTTGCAATTTGATGGACGTGATCTAATGCAAATTTCTGAATCTGAACGTCGTGATTTGGTTGGTGCTGAGGTTGCCATGATATTTCAAGATCCGATGACAAGCCTTAACCCTTGTTTTACGGTCGGTTATCAAATTATGGAGGCCCTCAAAGTTCATCAAGGAGGAAGTCATCGTACGCGTAAACAGCGGGCGATTGATCTATTAACGCTGGTGGGTATTCCTGATCCCGCATCACGTTTAAATGTTTATCCTCATCAACTGTCGGGTGGAATGAGCCAACGGGTGATGATTGCGATGGCAATTGCTTGCCAACCTAAATTATTGATTGCTGATGAGCCAACTACTGCTCTTGATGTCACCATTCAAGCGCAAATTATCGAGCTATTACTTGAATTACAAAAACAAGAAAATATGGCGTTAGTGTTAATTACTCATGATTTGGCATTAGTTGCAGAAGCTGCAGATACCATTATTGTGATGTATGCAGGGCAAGTTGTTGAATCAGGCCTCGCAACAGAAATTTTCAAAGCGCCTCGCCATCCTTATACGCAAGCTTTATTAAAAGCATTACCTGAATTTGCGAGTGATAAAGCTCGGCTTGAGTCATTACCGGGCGTGGTTCCGGGACGTTATGATAGACCGATGGGGTGCTTACTTAATCCTCGTTGCCCCTATGCACAGGATACTTGTTTTCAGATAGAGCCAGAATTGAAAGAGATGGGTAAACATCGAGTGAAATGTCATACACCATTGGATGATACAGGGAGACCAACATATGGCTAATGTTAATCCGAATACTGCAGTGCCTTTATTAAAAGCGGTTAATCTTGCCAAATATTACAGCGTTAAAGGTGGACTTTTTACGAAGGAAAAAACCGTTAAGGCACTAGATGGCGTCTCTTTTGAGCTCGAGCGAGGAAAAACATTAGCCGTGGTTGGGGAGTCTGGCTGTGGTAAGTCAACCTTAGGTCGATTATTAACGATGATTGAAGTACCAACCTCAGGAGAGCTTTCATATCAAGGGCAAAATTTATTAGTTAAAGATAAATCAGCGGAAAAATTACGGCGCCAAAAGATCCAAATTGTCTTTCAAAATCCTTATGGATCATTAAATCCACGTAAGAAAGTGGGGCAAATATTAGAAGAGCCTCTATTAATTAATACCACGTTAAGTGCACAAGATCGTAAAGAAAAAGTACTTTCTATGATGGCGAAAGTAGGTTTAAAGGCTGAGCACTATAGTCGTTATCCGCATATGTTTTCAGGAGGACAACGCCAACGTATTGCTATCGCCCGTGGTTTAATGCTTGAACCTGATATTGTGGTTGCTGATGAGCCTGTATCTGCCCTAGACGTTTCTGTGCGAGCTCAGGTGCTTAATTTAATGATGGATCTCCAGCAAGAGATGGGACTTTCTTATGTTTTTATTTCCCATGATCTTTCCGTTGTTGAACATATTGCAGATGAAGTGGTGGTGATGTATTTAGGGCGCTGTGTTGAAAAGGGCACTAAAGCACAGATATTTGAAAACCCACAACATCCTTACACCCAAGCGTTATTATCAGCAACACCAAGATTAACACCGACATTAAGGCGAGAGAGAATTAAATTAACGGGTGAATTACCTAGTCCGTTAAATCCACCACCAGGATGTGCTTTTGCTGCTCGTTGTCGGCGCGCATTTGGAATGTGTACACAATTACAACCGACTTTAAAAGAGTATCATGGGCAGTTGATTGCTTGTTTTGCCGTAGAGCAAGATCACGGCGAGTTTTAATCAATAGATTGATAAATTTGGTTTATAAAATAAGAACAATGATATTATGTGTTGTTCTTATTTTTATATGACTAGCGTTTCTTATTATTTAGTCTCCCTTTAAATTTACTAAATAAAAGGGACGTTATGTTTTATAAAAAATTGCCATCATTAAATCTTCTAGTTATCTCTATTTCATTTGCTTTTATACATAATAGTGCAGTAGCCAATAACGTTATTGTAGATGCAGGAAAATCTGCAAACACAACAGTGAGCAAGAATGGAGATGGTTCAGAAACTATTTCTATCAACAAAGCAAACGATATGAATTTATCAGTTAACTATTTTGAACAATTTAATGTTGGAAAAGAAGGCGTTAATATTGATAATAGCGAGGCAAAAGCAAAAGTTATTCTTAACGAAGTGACTTCAAAAAAAACGAGTTCATTAGAGGGTAAAATCTCTGTTTTAGGACAAGATGCAGAATTGATTATCGCCAATCCAAATGGAATTGATTGCTACGGATGTCAATTTTCAGGCTCAGATAAGGTGATGTTAATTTCAGGGAAGTTAGATAGTATTACAGGCAAAAAAATTTACTTATCAGATGGTTATGTTAATCTAAAGAATGTTAATAATTTCAATGAAAAACAAACAATCAATGTTTTTTCTAATCGTATTAATATATTGGGTAAAAATAAAATCCCAGTTTTTAATGTGATCAATGGCTATGAAACGGTTAGTTTTGTTGATTATGATTGGAAAGGTGACCAAGGAAAAGAGCTATCTAAAGATAACCAAGAAGGTCTCTCTATTTTAGAAAATAGTTCATTAAAAACAGATCTTTTCTCTCTACAAGGTGGCATTTTTAATCTTGATGGGGATCTAATCACTAAAAAAATCAATATCATTCGTAATAAAGAAATTAATGCTAATGAAAAATCAGTATTCGGAATTATTAATAAAAAAAATGAATTTAGAGCATATAATGAAGTAGATCTAATGTTCATGTTAGCATCTATGAAGTTATATTTTCTTGAAATAGATGCAAAAAAATCAGCTGAAATAGCATTAGAATTAGAGGCATTAGAAGAAAAAATAATGGAGTTAGAGCCTCATAATATACATAAAAATAGACTAAAGAAAATAAGAGAACTAGCTACTGAAGCTAGGAGAGTTGCTGATCAACAGCAAGCAGAATATAACAAGATCCAGAGTGCTGTTCTTAAAATCGATGAAGCTAAACAAGCAGAAAAAAGAAAGTTGGAGGCTGAGGGTAAAGAAATAGGATCAGCACTTCAATATATAGAAAGTGACAATATTAACTTTAAAGGTAAACTAGCTATTATAAATAGCGAAGTTTTATTTAATGCGAGAAATATTAATGTTGATATTGATAAAACAATTTCTTATGTCAGAAATTCTGGTGTCTCATTTAATGCCCATCAAGATAATAACTACTCGGGTAGATTTGCGCTGAGAAATAGTAGTATCAGATTTTTAGGTTATCGAAATATCCCGATAGGAGATGGTAACGACGATAATAGCTTAGATAAAAATAAGCTTAATGATATTAATTTAAATAAACTATCTATGCTTGGTTTTGGTCAGATTTTTGCACATGGAGATAACATAAATATAACAGATGTTAAATTTAAAGAAACTCTTTCATATGATGGATTAAGCAAAAGTTATATAGATTTGATAGCTGATAATGAAATTAATATTAAAGGTCAGTTTAAAACTTCTTTAATTAATGAATATAGCTTATTTAAGTTCGCTAGCAAGATAACGGAGAATGACAAGGTTATTTTCGATATTAACCCACATAAAACTAAATAATTTAAATGATGATATTTAATAATAACAATTAAAAGAGTAATAAAATTATCATCTAAAAAAGATGAATATTATCTGGCTATTTGTGTTTATAGCCAGATAATTCTTTTTATTGATTTTAACCTGAGTAGAGATGCAGGCTTTCGTGTGTTTTTTCTTTATTGATTGTGATACATAATCGAAAAAATACAGTATAATCACCGTTGTTCAAGCATGGTTACTGGAAATAGCACTGATGAAACCTCATCTCAAACGTTCACTAACAATCAAACAGATGGCAGCTGTTGCAGGTGTCACGTTGGTGACTATTGCTATTTTTATTAGTATTCAGCTTGTTTATTTGATTGATCAACGCCGAGAAGATTATCAAAATCAGCTATTTAATGCGGCAGTCAGTATACAACAGCCGCTAGCTGATGCGCTATTGCGTTCAGATTTAAATGATGCCAAACAACTGATCATTAGTTTAAAAACGACCGGGATACTGGGTAAAGCGATTGTGACACAACCCGAAAATGTTCAGGTGATGAACTTAGATTTTGCACCGAAAAAATCAGTTTCTCAATTTTCACGTTGGCTGTTTGGCATCCCTGTTGAAGTGACTATCCCTTTACAGCCTTTAGGTATTACCTCCGCTGACGATAAAGCCTATACCAGTCATCTTATTTTACAGGCAGATACTAACCGTTTTTATCGTTTTGCGAGTAATACTGTCGCACTGATGTTGACGACTTATTTATTAATGGGTCTTATCCTCACTATTGCAATTAGCTGGTGTATTAATCGTATTATGGTAAAACCGTTGCGCCACATTGCTGTGACTCTTAATAAAAGTAATCAGGTTTCGATGTTGTCGTGTTCAGAATCTCATCGTGATGATGAGATTGGTTTGCTGATTAAAGGATATAATCAACAAAAATCTGATCAAAAAGAGTCAGATATCTGAACCTTCTTACACCACTATGACTCTAATCACGTGAGTGATTTTATTTTAGCGTTCTGTGGTGATAAAGATGACAACGCAACATACAGACATTTTACATCTAACATGTCTTCCGGCATTTATTGTTAAACCTCATAAGTGGTTTAATACCAAGGATTAATAAAACAGAGGTTCACATGCAGGGTGCAATGACACGAATTTTATTGGGAAGCGTTATGTTCAGCGCTGCTATTTGTCAGGTTCAAGCTGAAGCACTGCAGCCTGATCCTGCTTGGCAAGAAGGGCGACTCGCAAATGGTTTCCAATGGCAAATTTTACAAACACCACAACGCCCAAATGATAGGATCCAAATTCGCTTATTAGTGAATACGGGCTCTTTATCAGAAAAGCGCAGTGAAACAGGGTTTTCATCTCTGGTGTCAAAACTGAATGTGTTAGAAAACACCGGATTAACACCAGAAAAACGCGATAATCTTTGGAAAAATGCATTCGATCCTGATTATCCATTGCCACCGATGATCGTCTCTTATGACTTTACGGTTTATAACTTAAGCTTGCCTAATAACCAGCCTGAATTATTAAAAGATGCCTTTGCATTATTGGCGGGCATAGCAAAACCGGCACAATATACAGAAGATGCGGTTCGAAATGCGATTCAATCACCGCTTCCGGTGGTGACTTTTCCCGCTAATATTGATGATCCTATCTGGCGTTCACGTCTAGAAGGCTCAAATCTAAAAGGCCATAATCCAGGTAAACCGGTTAATCATTCGGTAAATACAAAAGAGTTATCAGATTATCAACAGCGTTGGTATACCCCAGATATGATGACGTTATATATTGCGGGTAATGTTGATAATCGTATCTTAACCGAAAGTATTAATCAGGCATTTTCTTCTCTTGAAGGAAAACGCGTGACACCTGTGCCTGTGCCTGTTCTTGCCGATATGAAACCAGAAACATTGTATGTGCAAGAACCCATGCGAAAAAATGACCAAATCTCTCTTATTTGGGATCTAGATTGGTCACCAGTGAAAGATTCTGACACACTGAGCCGTTATTGGTTAAGTGATTTAGCGCGTGAAGTGATTTTTGTGCACTTAGGTCGTAGTCTCGAACAGCGTAAAGAAAAAGAAAGTACGCAAGTGAATATCGATTGTCGAGTGCAATATCAACGAGCCAGTTGCTCGTTAAATGTTGATACAGCAACGGCAAATATTCCTGCACTTGCCACTTGGGTGGGGGAAGAGCTTGGCGAATTACGTAATCAAGGTGTCAGTGATGAATTGTATCAAGACTTACTACAAGAAAAGCAAATTCAACTCACCCAATTGTTTGCGCGTTATGCCAAAACAAGTACCTCTATCTTGATTAATCAGCGTTTATTGTCTCAGCAAAGCAATATTATTGATATTCCACCAGAGCAATATCAGCGTTTACGCCAAGCATTTTTAGCGGGTTTAACGAAAGAGATGTTAAATCAAGAGTTATCGAGAATTCTATCTGAGGATATCACTTTTGTATTAACGCAAAGTAGCGAGACGCCAACGGTAAACTTGGGTGAATTGCGTGTGCAATTTGAAAAGCAAGTTCACCCAGAAACAGCGAATAGCTCAAACAGGGCTAAAACATCGTTAACTACTGGTGAAAAAGCTTCGGTGCAGGCAGATGCACAACAAACAAAATAGATAAGTAGTACGGCATTAACTTAATAAATAAAAGCTGGAAATAGCCTAACGCTATTTTCAGCTTTTTTATTGTTATATGTTAAACCGCTAGCTTATTTTTTTGCACTGGCACGTAAATCGGTTACTGTTTTACCACCTATCCCCCAGTTATCTGTATCAACTTCATCGATAACGACGACAGTTGTCGCAGGATTTTTGCCTAACACATCCACTAAAAGCTGTGTTGCCCCAGCAATTAATTGTTCTTTTTGTTCTGCTGTTGCACCTTCGCGGGTAATTTTAATATTAACGTATGGCATTTATTTTTCCTTATTACGTTTTACATTATTGATAGGTGGTTAATGCAGGGAATTAACCCTATCTCGTGAGGTTACAATTTTAGGTGATAGATTGCGTTTCACTCTTGTGTTTTTCTTTGCGCATATTAGGTCCATCTGTTGCAATCCAAGCGGCACAAAAGAGTGTTAGTCGTGCAAAAAAGTAGAAGAAAGCCATTAAACCAATCACAGAGCCAAAAGCTGCACCAGAAGGTGAACTGGCTAATCTAGGTAATAACCATGTCATCACCGACTTTAAGATCTCAAAGCCAATTGCGGCGATAAGCGTTCCTTTTAATAATGAGATACGTTTAGGTTGGTGACGAGGTAAGATCCACAATATCCACAAAAATAACAGATAATTGGCACTAATAGAGATAGTTAAACCAATAGTTGTCCAAGCAGGTGTGAGCCATTCAATACCATCTAAACCTAATGTATGCACAATCAATTTTTGTGCGGAGCCAGCAACGGAGGTTAGTGTAATAGTGATAACAAGTGCAACAAGTAAACCGATAAGGGCTAAAAAATCGCGAAAATAACGAAAGTAAATTTTTTCTTGATCCTCTTTGTTGCGTTCCCATATCGGGCGAGACTGAGCCAAAATGGCTTGGCGTAAGTTCCCGACCCAGTTAACACCAGAATACAAGGCGATGGCTAACCCTGTTAAACCTACGGTTGTACGTTGACGAACCGCAGTATCAATACTTTGTTGAACGGTTGAGGCTAAAGTTGGATCATCAATACTATTGGCAACTCCCGTAATTAATTTGGCCAACAAATCAGGGTTTGAAGCTAAAATAAAACCCGCACAAGCAAAAGAGAGCATTAGTACAGGAATTAATGATAAAAATGAGAAGTAAGTGATAGCCGCACCAAACTGGTTTCCCATTCGGTCAGTAAAACGCTCTGCCGCTCGAATAAGGTGAGCAATAAAGGGAATGTTGGTAACAAAATTAGTGAATTTTATACCAATACCAATGGCTTTTTTTCCACCATGAAGCCCTTTTTCTAACCCATGCTTAATGGGCTGAGTCAGTTGAGTGTTTTTATTGGATGCCTTTTTCTGTGTCTCTTCTGACATATATCCTCTTTAATTAAATCAGTCCATTCTTAAGAATTGAGTACTATTATGATAATGATTATTGAAAAATAGCATAAGGTTATGCCTATTACATAACTTAATGCTTATTATCATTAGCTATCTATTAGGGTAGCAGAGTTGTCTGCTTTGGCTTAAGTATGATGATATTTTTAACAGTTATGCGCTTTTTATCTAAGCAAACCTATGATTAGCAGGTAGTTCGAATGAATAATAATTCCCATTATATGGCTTAACATAATGGGAATTTACGGGGCATTATTTTTTTGTGAGTAGCTCTAACTCTTCTTCAGCTGCTTTCAACTCAGCTTTTGCTTGCGCAAGTTTATCTTCTCTTTTAGTAATTTTATCGCGCTCTCCCTTAAGTTGCGCTTCTTTTAATTCTAATTCACGCTCTTTCACTTCCAGTTGTTTTTCACGTAATTCTAGGCGGGTATCTTCAACAACCTTTTCTGGAGTGCAATAACGTTCTACTTTATTAAGTGCTCGCTCTAAGCCTTGTACTCGATATTGATTACCATGCATTTTGGCATAGTCGATTTGTCGTTGAATATTCTGTTTTTTGATGTCACAACCATTAACCGCTGTTTCTGCTGATGCATAACTAGCTGTTAAACTAAGAATAATTGCAGTAAAAATATATTTTTTCATTCTATTCCTTTATCTGACTTAAGTTAAATATTGATTTATCATAACCTCTGCCTGCCAAGACACAATGTTTCTTTTTCTTTCAATAAAGAAGTTCAGCTTTTTCTGATACACTTAGCTTATTCACTCTTTTCAGAGTAAGTTAATTACTTTGCTATGCCCATTTCTAACGGAAGATAAAGAATGCTGAGCTATCGTCATAGTTTCCACGCTGGCAACCACGCCGATGTATTAAAACATATTGTTCAAACCCTGATTATTGAGTCTTTAAAAGAGAAAGAAAAACCGTTTCTTTATTTGGATACTCATGCTGGCGCTGGACGTTATCAGCTCACCAATGCACATGCGACTCGCACGGGAGAATACTTAGAAGGCATTGCACGCTTATGGCAACAAGAAGAGGTGCCTGAGCTTATCTTGCCTTATTTGGAGGCGGTCGGTTCGTTAAATACATCTGATGAGTTACGTTATTATCCCGGCTCTCCTTTATTGGCTGCTAAATTATTGCGTGAGCAAGATCTGTTAATGCTAACCGAATTACATCCTACCGATTTCCCTTTATTACGTACGGAATTTTCCCGCGATAAACGTGTGAGAGTGTGTCGGGAAGATGGCTTTGGACAATTAAAATCAAAACTCCCTCCCGCCAGTCGTCGTGGGTTTGCTTTAATTGATCCACCTTATGAACTTAAACAAGATTATAGTGCGGTTGTTAAAGGCATTGTGGAAGGCTATAAACGTTTCGCCACCGGGACCTATGCAATTTGGTATCCTGTTGTGCATCGCCAACAAATTAAACGGATGCTAAAAGAGCTAGAGGCCACCGGTATTCGTAAAATTCTGCAAATTGAGTTGGCAGTGAAACCAGATAGTGATCAACTAGGTATGACAGCATCAGGTATGATTGTTATTAACCCACCTTGGAAATTGGCATCACAAATGGCGTCTATCTTGCCTTGGCTACATAAAACCTTGGTTCCTGAAGGTACTGGACACACATTAGTTGAATGGGTTGTACCAGAATAAGTCATTTATTACTGTTTTACCTATTACTGTAAAAGCGAAAACCTAACCTGCTAAGTAATAAAATTTGTCATAATAGACTTTATTACATGAAAGAATTAGCCTGTTAGGTACCTATTTTTCTACAGATAAATGGATTAGATCAATTATGAGCAAACATTACGATTATATCGCCATCGGTGGCGGTAGTGGTGGCATCGCATCAATCAATAGAGCGGCTATGTATGGCCAAAAATGTGCATTAATTGAAGCGAAAGCGCTAGGTGGCACTTGCGTTAATGTCGGTTGTGTCCCGAAAAAAGTGATGTGGCATGCTGCGCAAATTGCCGAAGCAATTCATCAATACGGTCCTGATTATGGTTTTGATACTACAGTAAACCGTTTTGATTGGGATACATTAATCAGTAGCCGTACTGCTTATATTGATCGTATCCACCAATCTTATGAACGTGTATTAGGTAATAATAAAGTTGATGTTATCCAAGGCTTTGCCCGTTTTGTTGATGCGCATACTATTGAAGTAAACGGTGAAAAAATTACCGCAGATAATATACTTATCGCCACGGGAGGCCGTCCTATTCAGCCAAACATTCCAGGGGCTGAATATGGTATTAACTCTGATGGTTTCTTCGAACTTAGCGCATTACCAAAACGTGTTGCTGTTGTGGGTGCCGGCTATATTGCTGTTGAATTAGCGGGTGTATTAAATGCGTTAGGGAGTGAAACACACTTATTTGTGCGTAAACATGCACCATTACGTAGTTTTGATCCACTAATCGTCGATACGCTGGTGGAAGTAATGGAAGCGGAAGGGCCTAAATTACACACCCATGCAGTTCCTAAAGCTGTGGTTAAAAATGCCGACGGTAGCTTAACGTTACAACTTGAAAATGGCTTAGAGCAGACGGTAGATACTTTAATTTGGGCGATTGGTCGTGAACCTGCTACAGATAATATCAATTTAGCGGCTACGGGTGTTAAGCTAAATGAAAAAGGGTATATTCAGGTTGATAAATTCCAAAATACCAATGTGCCCGGTATTTATGCCGTAGGTGATAACACAGGTGCGGTAGAATTAACCCCTGTTGCGGTAGCCGCTGGACGTCGTTTATCAGAGCGATTATTTAATAATAAACCTAATGAACATTTAGATTATACCAATATTCCAACAGTGGTATTTAGTCACCCAGCTATTGGTACTGTGGGTTTAACGGAACCTCAAGCTATTGAGCAATATGGCGCTGAGCAAGTGAAAGTCTATAAATCTTCTTTTACTGCCATGTATAGTGCAGTGACACGCCATCGTCAGCCTTGTCGGATGAAATTAGTCTGTGTGGGTGCTGAAGAAAAAATTGTCGGAATCCACGGTATTGGTTTTGGCATGGATGAAATGTTGCAAGGTTTTGCAGTGGCATTAAAAATGGGTGCCACGAAGAAAGATTTTGATGATACTGTTGCTATCCACCCAACGGCGGCGGAAGAATTTGTGACAATGCGTTAATTTTTTCACATTTAATTAAAAAGCGAGTACTACTATAGTGGTATTCGCTTTTTATTTTAGCTAATCGTGCTATCGAGTCTATTTATTTTATCTGCATAAATGGTCGCTTTAAATACAACATCAGTCGTTAAATGTTAATAAAATATTTATACCCTTTCTTATCAATACCTCCATCTAAGACATACTTTTCCTTTTAATTCAAGTTAATACTTATTTCGACTCTTTTGTTCCACTTTATTATCAATAGGTTTTTTTTTATAAGTAACCATAATGTTTCTAATGGTATTATGTCTTATTAGTATTATTAACAAATTATTATATTCATTAACATTATAATAAAACATGATATTATAAAGCCTCTAAAAAATAATCTAATAACAATATAAATAGTAAGACTATTACTGAGGTAAAAGATGAACATTTCAAGGAGAAAGCTACTTTTAGGTGTTGGTGCTGCGGGCGTTTTAGCAGGTGGTGCGGCTTTAGTTCCAATGGTTCGCCGTGACGGCAAATTTGTGGAAGCTAAATCAAGAGCATCATTTGTTGAAGGTACGCAAGGGGCTCTTCCTAAAGAAGCAGATGTAGTGATTATTGGTGCCGGTATTCAGGGGATCATGACCGCTATTAACCTTGCTGAACGTGGTATGAGTGTCACTATCTTAGAAAAGGGTCAGATTGCCGGTGAGCAATCAGGCCGTGCATACAGCCAAATTATTAGTTACCAAACATCGCCAGAAATCTTCCCATTACACCATTATGGGAAAATATTATGGCGTGGCATGAATGAGAAAATTGGTGCAGATACCAGTTATCGTACTCAAGGTCGTGTAGAAGCGCTGGCGGATGAAAAAGCATTAGATAAAGCTCAAGCGTGGATCAAAACAGCTAAAGAAGCGGCAGGTTTTGATACACCATTAAATACTCGCATCATTAAAGGTGAAGAGCTATCAAATCGCTTAGTAGGTGCTCAAACGCCATGGACTGTTGCTGCATTTGAAGAAGATTCAGGCTCTGTTGATCCTGAAACAGGCACACCTGCACTCGCTCGTTATGCCAAACAAATCGGTGTGAAAATTTATACCAACTGTGCAGTAAGAGGTATTGAAACTGCGGGTGGTAAAATCTCTGATGTGGTGAGTGAGAAAGGGGCGATTAAAACGTCTCAAGTTGTACTCGCTGGGGGTATCTGGTCGCGTTTATTTATGGGTAATATGGGTATTGATATCCCAACGCTCAATGTATATCTATCACAACAACGTGTCTCAGGGGTTCCTGGTGCACCACGTGGTAATGTGCATTTACCTAATGGTATTCATTTCCGCGAACAAGCGGATGGTACTTATGCCGTTGCACCACGTATCTTTACGAGTTCAATAGTCAAAGATAGCTTCCTGCTAGGGCCTAAATTTATGCACTTATTAGGTGGCGGAGAGTTACCGTTGGAATTCTCTATTGGTGAAGATCTATTTAATTCATTTAAAATGCCGACCTCTTGGAATTTAGATGAAAAAACACCATTCGAACAATTCCGAGTTGCCACGGCAACACAAAATACGCAACACTTAGATGCTGTTTTCCAAAGAATGAAAACAGAATTCCCAGTATTTGAAAAATCAGAAGTTGTTGAACGTTGGGGTGCCGTTGTGAGTCCAACATTTGATGAATTACCTATCATTTCTGAGGTCAAAGAATACCCAGGCTTAGTGATT
Source organism: Proteus sp. G4380 (assembly GCF_963885725.1). Taxonomy (NCBI): domain Bacteria; kingdom Pseudomonadati; phylum Pseudomonadota; class Gammaproteobacteria; order Enterobacterales; family Morganellaceae; genus Proteus; species Proteus sp. G4380. The sequence goes on along the minus strand of NZ_CAWPAV010000139.1, from coordinate 14,613 downwards.
AACACGGCAACAGTGTGGGGTATGACAGAAGGCCCGGCAGCGGGTGAAGTGACCGCTGATATTGTCATGGGCAAGAAACCTGTTATTGATCCAACGCCGTTTAGTTTGGATCGTTTTAAGAAGTAAACCCTTGTTTTACTGTAATTAAACACATTAAGGAGTTTTCATGCGCTATAAAAGTCTACTTGTTGCTTTACCTTTCGTGTTCGGTGTAGCAAGTGCAAATGCAGCGGAGAATGTTGTGCATCATAAATTAGACGGTATGCCTATTTCAGAAGCAGTTGAAATTAATGCAGGTAATAATCTGGTTTTCTTAAGTGGTAAAGTGCCTACTAAGAAATCCGCAGATGCACCAGAAGGTGAATTAGCTTCTTACGGTAATACCGAAGAACAAACTATTAATGTTTTAGAACAAATCAAAACTAACCTGAATAACCTTGGTCTTGATATGAAAGACGTGGTTAAGATGCAAGTATTCTTAGTTGGTGGTGAAGAGAATAACGGCACTATGGATTTTAAAGGCTTTATGAACGGTTATTCTAAGTTCTATGACGCTTCAAAAACCAATCAATTACCAGCACGTTCAGCATTCCAAGTGGCTAAGTTGGCTAATCCAGCATGGCGTGTAGAAATTGAAGTGATTGCAGTTCGTCCTGCTAAATAAAGACCCCCTGTATTTTACCTTATTTTAAGGTAAACCAATTTTATAAAACGCTAGAGAAGGGCAACTTTCTTTAGCGTTTTTTATGGCTATTTTTTTTCCGTTAGCCACTGAATAATAAAATCAGCAATAGCTTCTGGCGAATTAATATCTAGCAGTGGGAGGGATGTGTCTAAATCACTATCACTAGCTAGTGCAATCACATGTTCATCCAGTAACTCATTAACACTTCGCTCATTGATATGACGGTAAAGTGCAATTTTAGGGATAGCCTCTGTTTTGAAACCTTCCACTAAAATCATATCGAGTTTACTTGCATCAAAACGAGAAGCGAGATAGTACAAATCCAGCTCAGCTAAATCAGGGGTTTCGGTCATTAATGCCCAACGTTGTTGACTAGCGACTAATGTTTGTTCGGCTCCGGCTTTTCTAAGTTCATAGCTGTCTTTGCCTGGTTTATCGACATCCATATCATGATGGGTATGTTTTATCATACCAACCCGAATATTTCTGTTACGCAACAAAGGAATAAGTTTTTTTAGTAAGGTTGTTTTACCTGTACCACTCCAAGCGGTGATCCCTAATAGCGGTAACTGATTTTGTGTCATCTTATGAGCTCCTATTTTGCTATGTGATTGGCGTTTGCTATATCTTCAGGTGTGTTTAAATTAATAAAGGCTGCGGCCTGATTAGCAAATAAAACCGGTTTAGCGGCGATTTGGCGCATAAATAGCATTAATTTACGGTCACCTTGAGCGAGATAAGCCTCAAGTGTTGGAATAAGACAACGATTTAACAGTGCCAGTGTTGGGTGCTCTCGCTGCCCATCGTCGGCATAGACGGCTAAGGCATCCCCTTTGTGACGATAGAGCGTTTCAACCAAGTTGCTAGGAAAATAGGGGACATCACAAGGAACAAACACAACCCAAGGGGTTTGAGCTTGTTTTAATAATGCCAGCATTCCAGCTAAAGGACCGGAAAAATCGCTGGTTTCATCGGTGATAACAGGATACTGGCTTTGGCGATAGCGTTCCAGATTACGGTTTGCACTAATCAGAATAGAGGCAACCTGTGGTGATAACTTTTGGGCAATATGGAGGTATAAAGGTAGCCCATGTAAGAGTTGAAGCCCTTTATCAGCGCCTCCCATTCTAGTAGCTTGGCCACCGGCGAGTATACCGCCTGTGATATTCTGGTTTTTCATAGTCAATATTTGTGAATGAGTTTGCGAAAAATTGCGAACAATACTTATCAAGTAAAGACGATATAGTAATAGAAAGCACGAACTTATTCTGGTTACATGTAAAGCAACAGCAATTTTTTTAAAAAAGCGTAATATTTACGCAGATTGACAGAGGTTGTCTTTTTCTCTTAGAGAATACTTGGTACTTTGTTGTTATTTTAATAATAAGGATTTTTTGTATGAAATGTCACCGTCTTAATGAAGTGATGGAATTATTGCACCCAGTATGGGAAGAGCATTCTGATTTAAACTTAGTTCAATTATTACAGAAACTGGCGGATGAAGCAGGTTTTAAAGGTCAACTTGCTGATCTAACTGATGATATTTTGATCTATCATCTAAAAATGCGCAATACCGCACCCACAGATGTTATTCCTGGGCTCAAGAAAGATTATGAAGAAGATTTCAAAACAGCTATTTTACGTGCTCGCGGTGTGATTAAAGATTAATTTCAGGATAGGACATGGCCATATCTGCCTCATTTAATTTTCAAGGATTGTCTCCCGATAGTATTTGGGATGCGCTAATTAATATTGGGTTTTATCCTGATTCAGGGCTGACGGAATTAAACAGCTACGAAAATCGTGTTTTTCAGTTTATGGATGAGCACAAACAACGTTATGTGGTGAAATTTTATCGTCCTCAACGTTGGAGTTATTCACAAATAAAAGAAGAACATGAATTTGTTTTAGCGCTAAAAGAGGCACAGGTTTCTGTCGCAGCGCCTATCGAGGTAAAAGGCGAAACAGTTCATCTTTCTAATGAAGGGTTTTATTTTGCATTATTCCCAAGTATTGGGGGAAGAGCATATGAAACTGATAATCTATTTCAGCTTGAAGAGGTGGGGCGGACATTAGGACGTATCCACCAAATAGGTAGAAAAAAGAGCTATCAATATCGGCCGACACTGTCTGTTGCGGACTATTTGGTCGCGCCAAAATTAGAATTTGAACAAAGTGATTTAGTTCCAACGCAATTAAAATCTCAATTTATTGATGCTATTGATAAAATTATTCATGAAGTGAGTCCTAAATTATCAGACTCAACATGGAAAAAATTACGACTACATGGGGATTGTCATCCCGGCAATATATTGTGGCGTGATGAAGTCGTTATGGTTGATTTTGATGATTCTCGTATGGGAAGTGCAATTCAAGATTTTTGGATGTTATTAAGTGGCTCAAAGCAAGATCAGCTTATACAGCTAGATACATTGCTTGAGTCTTATAATGAATATCAAGATTTTGATGTGAGAGAACTATCATTAATTGAACCTCTACGTGCGATGAGAATGGTGCATTATATCGCATGGGTATTAAAGCGCTGGAAGGATCCTGCTTTTCCAAGAACCTTTGTTTGGTTTCAAGAGCAAGACTTTTGGTTTAAACAACTCGCTTTATTTAAAGGGCAAGTGGAGCAATTAAATGAGCCACCTTTACAACTTAGCCCAATGTATTAATTTTTAGGAGATAATACGAAATGAAAAAAATTTGGCTGGCGTTAGCAAGTATGGTGTTAGCATTTGGTGTTTCAGCTGCCGATATTTCTGAAGGTAAGCAGTATACAAACCTTTCTAAGCCTGTTGCAGGTGCTCCACAAGTGGTTGAATTTTTCTCTTTTTATTGCCCTCATTGCTATCAGTTTTCTGAAGTGTATAAGGTCAATAGCACAGTTGAAAAAAATGTACCAGAAAACACCAAAATGGCTCGTTACCACGTTGACTTCTTAGGGCCGTTAGGTAAAGAGATGACCCGTGCATGGGCGGTTGCTATTGCATTAGGTGTTGAAGACCAAGTCTCTCCAGCCTTATTTAAAGGAATACAAGAAACACAATCTATTCGCTCTGTTGATGATATTCGCACTACCTTTATTAATGCAGGGGTAAAAGCGGAAGATTATGATGCAGCAATTAATAGTTTTGTGGTTAACTCATTGGTAAGCCAACAACAAAATGCGGTAACTGATTTCCAAATTAATGGTGTACCGGCAATGGTTATTGATGGTAAATATAAAATGAAAAATGATGGCATTAGTGCTAAATCACCAGAAGAGTATGCAAAAGCTTATTCTGATGTCGTCAATCAATTACTGATGAAAAAATAATTGATAAGTTATTGCTAATTGATAGATAAGTAGAAATAGCTACCAATGTTAGATAAAAATGGCACCCATTGTTTGTGAGTGCCATTTTTTTATTCTTCATATTTCCTTCATAATATAACTATCCACATTAATTGATGTATATCTAATTAATTCAATATAATTAGTAATGCATCGTAAGTCATTGATTTTTTAATTATGTTAATAAAGTGAAAATAGACTTAATCACTTAATATAGATAGGGTTACAAAAATACTCACAGAGTTATCCACAGGATATTCATGAATAACGCAAACAATGTAATGTCAGGGAAATAGTCTGTAATATTACTGTAAATAAATATTAACGAACTGACTCTTTTGGTTCCTTGTTTATGGTTGTGTTGCGCTAATTTTTTTAGGTAAAGAAGCAATAACTTGTTATATTTTAGTTTATTATTTTCCGTTGCTAAGTGTAATTGCTTAGTATTTGGAAATGTTAATATAGTTAACCTCTTAGAATAATGAAGAATGTAGATTTTATGTTAATAATGATTATTTATCATTTAATTTAACTGCTTTATTCTCCCATTTTGCTTATTTGACAATATTCTTTTACTTATGCTAGAACTGGTAATAGTTATATTTATTATCCAACATAAAAAATTCATTCTTATATATTGGATAAATAACAGTAGGAGGCGTGATGCAAAACGAAACAGATCCTGAAAATCTTACTTTACTCGATGAATCTACCTCAACAAGCCTTGTTCCTTATCGTGGAATTAGATTAGCGAATAACCCAATAAATAAATTAATGAGGAAAATTAAACAGAAACTCGCCACGCTAAATGAAATTAATATTGTCACATTAGTCAGTTGGATAGCAACAGTCACTGCCTGTGGTATGTATGTCTCTTATATTCCACAAATAATGGACAATCTTAATGGCATTAAAACTAGCCCATTTCAGCCTTTTGTTGCAGCCATAAACTGTTTATTATGGACTTATTATGGCGTGAAAAGTAAAGAATATCCCGTTGCGATTGCTAATGCTCCCGGTATTCTATTCGGTACTATTGCTTGCCTTACTGCAATTATTTAATTAATTAACTATACCGCATTTTATTACCGTATTTTATTAAAAATAATATAGAGAATATAAATAATCATATATTATTGAGGTGTTTCTATATTATTTTTAGTCATTATTTTGTATAAAACGAATAATATTTATCGTCTTTTTATTAAGATAAAATTGATCTGCTTGATTTATTCGAATCAATGATTGTCGGTGACTAACCGATAATTATATCTGTCTATCGTGATAAGAAGTTTGTCAATAATCTCAGGTAATATTCGTCTATTGCGTTGCAATGTGGCATTCTAGTCATATCAATGAACCTCAGAACAATGATGAACAGATTATGGTCCAGATAGCAGAAAACCCCTTTATCCTTGTAGATGGCTCTTCATACCTTTATCGTGCCTATCATGCTTTTCCTCCGCTAACTAATAGCAAAGGAGAACCCACAGGGGCGATGTATGGTGTGTTAAACATGCTACGCAGCCTAATAATTCAGTATAAGCCTAGTCATGTGGCGGTTGTGTTTGATGCTAAAGGCAAAACATTCCGTGATGAGTTGTATGAGGAATATAAATCTAATCGCCCACCAATGCCAGATGATCTGCGTGAGCAGATTGAGCCTTTGCATGAAATGGTTCAAGCGATGGGCTTACCGTTACTTTCTATTACTGGCGTTGAAGCTGATGATGTGATTGGCACATTGGCATTAAAAGCAGCCAGTGATGGTCGTAATGTGTTAATCAGTACCGGTGATAAAGATATGGCACAGCTAGTTACGCCCAATATCACACTTATCAACACGATGACGAATGTTATTTTAGGCCCCGATGAAGTTAAAGAAAAATATGGAGTGCCACCGGAGTTGATTATCGACTTTCTCGCACTGATGGGTGACTCATCAGATAATATTCCCGGTGTTCCAGGCGTAGGTGAAAAAACAGCATTAGGGCTATTGCAAGGACTTGGTAGCTTAGAGGATATTTATCAACAGCTTGATAAAATAGCCACATTGAGTTTCCGAGGTGCGAAAACACTTGGCGCTAAAATGGTTGAACATGAGAAAGTTGCCAAACTTTCTTATCAATTAGCGACAATTAAAACAGATGTAGCGCTTGATAAAACCTTTGATGACTTAGTGGTTAATGAACCTAATTTAGATAAGTTGCTTGAAATGTTTACGCGTTATGAATTTAAACGCTGGATAAGTGACTTACAAAATGGTGGTTGGTTAGCTCAACGCAGTAGCCGTAAAGCGCCAGTCCCCTATAGTGCAGAAGTCGCAACACCCAAAGAGCAGCCAGCTGCAGACAATTTCCCGCTTATCTCTCAAGAGAACTATGAGTCTATATTGACTCATGAAAGCTTAATGCGCTGGGTTGAGGTACTGAAAAAAGCGCCCGCCTTTGCTTTTGATACTGAAACAGATAGCTTGAATAATATTGATGCACGTTTAATCGGTCTGTCATTTGCGGTAGAGCCTGGCAAGGCCGCTTATATTCCATTGCGTCATGATTATCTAGATGCACCAGAGCAATTACCTGTTGATGAGGTACTAACTGCTTTAAAACCGATTTTAGAAGATAAAACCATCTTAAAAATTGGGCAAAACCTGAAATTCGACCGCGGCATTATGGAAAATGAAGGCATCGAATTAAACGGTATTTATTTTGATACCATGTTGGAGTCTTATGTCTTAAATAGTGTGAGTAGCCGCCATGATATGGATACCTTAGCGGAAAAGCATTTAAATCATAAAACGACGACATTTGAAGAGATTGCTGGTAAAGGTAAGGGGCAACTTACCTTTAATCAGATTGAGGTTGAACAAGCGACCTTATATGCAGCGGAAGATGCTGATATTACCTTGTTACTGCATCAAGCGCTTTATCCTCAAATAGAGGCGATTGCACCGCTAAAACACGTTTATCACGATATTGAGATGCCATTAGTCCCTGTGCTTTCACGCATGGAGCGTAAGGGCGTATTGATTGACGCACAAGTGCTTGCCATGCAATCCCAAGAAATCACTCAACGTTTAGCTGAGATTGAAAAAGAGACATTCGCGTTAGCAGGGCAAGAATTTAATCTCTCTTCACCTAAGCAATTACAAGAGATTTTATTTGAAAAACTCAATCTTCCTATTATCAAGAAAACGCCAAAAGGTGCTCCTTCAACAAATGAAGAAGTGTTAGAAGCGTTAGCGCATAGTCATGAGTTACCTCGTTTAATTTTAGAACATCGTGGATTGGCAAAATTAAAATCGACTTATACGGATAAATTGCCGTTGATGGTCAATAGTAAAACTAAGCGGGTGCATACTTCATATCATCAGGCGGTGACTGCGACAGGACGTTTATCTTCTCGTGATCCTAATCTGCAAAATATTCCAGTAAGAAATGAAGAGGGGCGTCGTATTCGCCAAGCGTTTATTGCCCGTGATGGTTTTAAAATAGTTGCTGCCGACTATTCTCAAATCGAATTACGTATTATGGCGCATTTATCGCAAGATAAAGGTTTGCTTGATGCTTTTGCTCAAGGGAAAGATATTCACCGAGCTACTGCATCTGAAGTGTTTGGTATACCTTTAGACGAAGTCACCTCAGAACAACGTCGTAGTGCGAAAGCGATCAACTTTGGTCTTATTTATGGGATGAGTGCTTTTGGTTTATCACAGCAGATTGGTGTTGAACGAAAAGAAGCACAGCGATATATGGATCTCTATTTTGAACGTTATCCAGGGGTATTAGATTATATGGAGCGTACCCGTAAACAAGCGTCACAGCAAGGCTATGTGGAAACGTTAGATGGACGCCGTTTATATCTGCCAGAGATTAACTCTAAAAATGCGATCCGACGTAAAGCATCAGAGCGTGAAGCGATTAACGCACCTATGCAGGGAACGGCAGCCGATATCATTAAAAAAGCAATGATTGCGGTGGATAATTGGATCTGTCATGAATGCCCTGATGATGTACATATGATTATGCAGGTACACGATGAATTAGTGTTTGAGGTACGAGAGTCATATTTAGAAAAAGCAAATGCGATGATCCATAAGCTCATGGAAAGTAGCATGGAGCTTGCTATTCCACTGAAAGTCGAAGTCGGAGTCGGTAATAACTGGGATGAAGCCCATTAATGACGAGATAACACTTTGTTTATAATAGATATCAGAATGGTTTTTTAACTGATGAATTTAAGCGGGATAGCCATAAGGTTTTCCCGCTTTGCTATATTTAAAGCTAGGGAAGGGGAACAATAGGAATTGTGGGGGGATAAAAAATAAAAAGCCCAGTTGTTTGACTGAGCTTACACTATAAAAGTCATTAGTATTAACAATATCAAAAGTTAAATACATTCCATTAAGCAACTTGGGTGCTATTGAGTTTGCTTAATTTTTTCTGTTTTTTCTCGATACGTTGACGTTTTAACGGCGATAAATGGTCTATAAATAGTTTACCATTGAGGTGATCTAGCTCATGTTGAATACAGCCAGCAAAGAGATCGGCTGCTTCTAGCTCGATTTCATCACCATTTCTATCTAGTGCTTTGACTTTTAAGTAGCGAAAGCGTTGTGTGGGAGCAAAAGAGTCTGGGATAGAAAGACAACCATCCATCATATCCATTATTTCATCTTCAGTACTGATAATTTCTGGGTTAATAAGAGCAATGGGTTGATCTCTATTTTCAGAAACATCAATAACGACAATACGTTTAGAGACATTAACCTGAGGAGCCGCTAAGCCAATTCCTCTTTCTGCGTACATGGTTTCAATCATGTCATCGATTAATGTGCGTATTTCGTCATCTACTTTTTCCACAGGTGTAGCAACTTTGCGTAGTCGCTCATCAGGAAAATGCAGTAGCGTTAATACAGCCATGAATACCTCATTTTATCGCTAATTTACAAATTTATTACGGTCTCGCGATAAGCCTATCACAAAATTAGTCTGTATAAACCGCACATTTTGTGTGATTTGTTTTATTTTTAAGCACTTTTTACAGGTGATTTAGATCTCATAAATATGTAATTAAACTACATTTATTGAGCATTTGAATACATGAACATCAAGCTGAATCGTGTTTGCATGTGAAAAAAAATTACAAAAGGGCTTTTATTAGCCAAAAAAATAGAGTACATTATCTCTTGTAGGGTACAGAGGTAAGATGTTCTATCTTTCAGACCTTTTACTTCACGTAATCGGATTTAGCTGAATATTAGCTGCCCCAGTCGACTTTATTTCGACTGGGGCATTTTTTTATCTAAAATTTGCACGAGTGATTAATGCTAAGAATGGAAGGGGAAGCCATATTTTCCCCTAGTAAAGCGGATAGCGAGTTAAGCTTCTGTCTCTGGTTCGTTAGTATCAGTAAACCACTCATTTAAGGTATTACGTAATTTATCAATGCCTATTTTTTTCAAAGAAGAAAAACACTCAACACGTATATCACCTGATTTTTCTGACAGTGCATCCTGTACCGCCATTAACTGCTTTTTACGTGCCCCTGATGCTAATTTATCCGCTTTAGTGAGCAAGACGAGAGTCGGAAGCTCTGAATCCACCGCCCAATCAATCATCTGCATATCGAGATCTTTTAATGGATGACGGATATCCATTAAAATAACAACTCCTTTTAAGCACTCTCTTTTTTGCAGGTATTCACCTAAAGAGCGTTGCCATTTGCGTTTCATCTCTTCGGGGACTTGAGCATATCCGTAGCCAGGTAAATCGACTAAACGTCGTTCTTCCTCAATTTGAAACAGATTGATAAGTTGAGTACGACCGGGTGTTTTACTGGTTCTTGCCAATCCATTTTGTTGCGTTAGTGCATTTAATGCACTGGATTTACCCGCATTAGAACGACCCGCAAAGGCAATTTCAATTCCTGTATCTGGTGGTAAATGGCGGATATCAGGTGCACTGATAATGAAATGTGCTTTTTGGTAATTAAATTGGGTCATTATGGTATAAGCCTCTCTGAAATAATGCGCTTCCTCATGCATACTAAGATGAGTTTTGCATAGAGAATCGAAAATCGATTAATTAACTATTCCCTCTATTTTGGCGTAATTTAGCGACTTATAACAGTAATTAAACATGAAAATTTACCCTGTTATGATGTAAATGCGTTTATTGTGCGTAAATAAAGGTAAATGATTGGCACTATTTGCCCCAGCGAATTAAAATCGCTGCATATTAAGTAAGTTGTAGACTATTAAAGTAAAGGATCCCTGCATGTTAAAACGTTTTTTTGTCACTCTCGTTACCGCTTGCACCTTGACAACAACAAGCCTTGCAATGGCTGCAACGGGAGAGACCTTTGTTAAATTAGTCACATCTGAAGGCAATATTGAACTGTCACTGGATAATAAAAAAGCCCCTATCACAACGAAAAATTTTATTCAGTATGTCGAAGATGGTTACTATAACGGGACCACTTTTCATCGAGTGATCCCCGGATTTATGATCCAAGGTGGGGGATTTACGGCAGATTTGCAACAAAAGCAGACACGAGAGCCGATTAAGAATGAGGCTGATAATGGCTTACGTAACTTAAAAGGCACCATTGCAATGGCTCGTACATCAGATAAAGACAGTGCCACAAGCCAATTCTTTATTAATGTTGCTGATAATGCCTTTTTAGATCACGGTCAACGTGATTTTGGTTATGCGGTGTTTGGTAAAGTAGTGAAAGGCATGGATGTTGTCGATAAAATTTCACAAGTGCAAACCCGCAATATTGGTCCTTACCAAAATGTACCCGTTAAAACCGTGACGATTTTATCCGCTGAGGTGGTTAAAGAATAATGGGTGATTAGGTTAGACACTTCTCTAGCCTAAGCCAGTCAATGAACAGATATCCAGAATGCGTTCTCACATTCTGGATATTGTCGATCAAAAAAATTATTTCTGATCTTTGTTTTTGACATATGATCTTCTAGTACCGCGCTTGTTTGCTTTATTTATCTCTTAATTGATGAATAATCACCGTCATTATTGTTATTGCGCAATAAATCAACAGCTTTTCTTACTTACTATTTATATTTTACACCTGTGCTATGATAATCGGCTTCGTTGTATCCAGGTCGGTTGAATAACGAGCTATTTTGTCAGGGATATAACGGTTTCAAAATAGCATTAAAACAGATAATGATAATAAAATCAGTCGGATAAGCTAATATGCTGTTACTTATTGATAATTACGACTCGTTTACCTACAACCTTTACCAGTATTTTTGTGAACTGGGGGCGGAGGTTGTTGTTAAACGTAATGATGAGATTGGGCTTAAAGAGATAGAAAAGATGATGCCATCACATCTTGTTATCTCTCCGGGACCTTGCACGCCAGATGAAGCAGGGATCTCTCTTGAGGCGATACAGCGATTTGCCGGGGAAATACCTATTTTAGGTGTTTGCCTTGGTCATCAGGCGATTGGGCAAGCTTTTGGTGCATCCGTTATCAGAGCCCGTGAAGTGATGCATGGCAAAAATTCATTAATACACCATAATCAGCAAGGGGTGTTTAAAGGGCTTAATCGACCTTTAAGCGTTACCCGTTATCACTCTTTAGTGATTGATGCGACAACCTTGCCTGTCCCTTTTGAGGTTACAGCATGGAGCCAACATGACGGGAATGTTGATGAAATTATGGGGATACGTCATCGTACTTTACCCATTGAAGGTGTGCAATTTCATCCTGAAAGTATTCTGAGTGAACAAGGGCATGAGTTATTAAATAATTTTCTTAAATATTAATTGGATAATGAAAATTTAGCGTCATTATCCACTTTTATATCAAACCTTATTTGATTTTTTATTCATATTTAGTGATTATATTTTCATTGTATAGCTAAATGTCGGTCAGGTGGGGTAATGATAAATCAACGTATTAATCGGGCAACTTACGATCAGGTAATGTTGCCAATTTATTCACCAGCAGATTTTATTCCTGTTAAAGGGCAAGGTAGCCGTGTTTGGGATCAACAGGGAAAATCCTATATTGATTTTGCTGGTGGTATTGCTGTTCTAGCGCTTGGGCATGCGCATCCACTATTGAATAAAGCACTGCAAGAGCAAAGTGAGAAGCTTTGGCATGTAAGTAATGTGTTTACTAATGAGCCGGCATTATGTTTAGCTCAGAAATTAATCCAACATACTTTTGCTGAGCGTGTCTTTTTTGCCAATTCTGGGGCAGAAGCGAATGAAGCCGCACTTAAATTAGCACGACATTACGCTATTACCCGTCATAATCCTTATAAAACGAAGATAATTGCCTTCCACCACGCCTTTCATGGTAGAACATTTTTTACAGTCTCTGTTGGGGGACAACCTAAATATGCGGATGGTTTTGGTCCTAAACCTGCGGATATTATACATGTCCCTTTTAACTCTCTTGATGCTGTAAAAGCCGTGATTGACTCTCATACTTGTGCCGTAATACTGGAGCCTATCCAAGGTGAGGGCGGAGTGACACCGGCGACAGCGGAGTTTATGCATGGCTTACGTACACTATGTGATAAGCATCAAGCGCTATTAATTCTTGATGAAGTACAAACGGGTATGGGGCGAACCGGCAAACTATTTGCTTATATGCACTATGATATACAGCCCGATATTATTACCAGTGCCAAAGCATTAGGTAGTGGTTTTCCTCTCAGTGCGATGTTAACCACCGAGGATATCGCTTCGGTAATGGGGGTAGGAACACATGGTACGACTTATGGGGGGAACCCATTAGCCTGTGCAGTAGGCAATGCTGCTTTTGATTTAATCAACACTCAGGCGGTATTAGAAGGTGTCAGTGAGCGTCATCGTTGGATAGTGGATGAATTGCAGGCGATAAACCAAACTTATGCTGTGTTTTCTCAAATTCGTGGACAAGGCTTATTAATTGGCGCGCAGTTAGCACCACTGTATGCAGGTAAAGCAAAAGAGTTACTTGCACTGGCCTCTAAGCATGGCTTAATGATGTTAAATGCCGGGGCTGATGTAATACGCTTTACGCCAGCGTTGATTATTACCCTCGAAGAGTTACAAGAGGGCATGAATGCGTTAAGAAAAGCGCTTGATGAGTTTGTAAAAGCAGAGTGAATTCAAATGTAAAACCCCATCATTGCGATGGGGCTTCATACAAAATAATCACTGTCCATCAGTTAAATGGGCTGTTTTCAATGCAACTTAACGAGTACCGTAAACAACGATAGTTTTACCGTGTGCTGAAATGAGGTTTTGATCTTCCAGCATTTTTAAAATACGGCCTACAGTTTCACGTGAACAACCCACAATTTGACCGATTTCCTGACGTGTAATTTTAATTTGCATGCCATCAGGATGCGTCATTGCATCAGGTTGTTTAGCTAAATTTAATAAAGTTTGTGCAATACGACCTGTTACATCAAGGAAAGCAAGGTTACCTACTTTTTCTGATGTGGTTTGTAATCTATTCGCCATTTGAGCGGAAAGGCGCATCAGAATGTCAGGATTGACCTGAATTAATTGGCGGAATTTTTTATAGGAAATTTCTGCTACTTCACAGGCTGTTTTTGCTCTAACCCATGCACTACGTTCTTGATCTTCTTCAAATAATCCAAGTTCACCGATGAAGTCACCTTGGTTTAGGTAGGAAAGGATCATCTCTTTTCCTTCTTCATCTTTAATAAGAACAGCCACGGAACCTTTAACAATATAATAAAGTGTTTCCGCTTTTTCACCTTGGTGGATCAGCGTGCTCTTGGATGGATATTTGTGAATATGGCAGTGTGACAAAAACCATTCAAGAGTCGGGTCTGTTTGCGGCTTGCCGAGAACCATTCGCGTTATCCTCTGTACGTTAATGCAGCCTTTCAAAACGGATTGACACCCTTTTGATACAGCGTGCTTAAAATCCTATCTTTACCGATTAACTTCCTGAGAATTCGGAAAGTTAATAAGGAATAGATTATAATAAATGAGAAAATAATGCATTGATCTTAACCACTATCATCAAGCAGATATTGTTTTTAACACAGTTAACGCATTAAGTCTCGTTTTACGCAGTCAGCATAATAAACCTATTTGCTAATTGCTAGTTGAATTATGAGAATGTACTCTTTTAGTCTTAGTTGTATTTAGGGGAAAAATAAAATGGAAGCACGTGTTAAATGGGTTGAAGATTTATCTTTTGTTGGCGAATCATCTTCCGGCCATCAAGTTATGATGGATGGTAATTCAGGTGATAAAGCGCCTAGTCCGATGGAAATGGTATTAATTGCTGTGGGTGGTTGTAGTGCTATTGATGTGGTGAGTATCTTACGTAAAGGTCGCCACCAAGTCACTGATTGTGAAGTGAAATTAACATCAAAACGTCGTGAAGAGGCACCTCGTTTATTTACCGATATTAATTTACATTTCATTGTTTCCGGCAAAGCGTTGACAGATAAAATTGTTGAGCGAGCTGTACAATTATCAGCAGAAAAATATTGCTCTGTTTCTTTAATGTTAGGAAAAGCGGCCAATATTACGCACTCTTTTGAAATTAAAGATCCTGAATAAATTTGATATTT
>NZ_CAWPAV010000138.1:0-3456 GCF_963885725.1 Proteus sp. G4380 | reverse complement strand
TATGTATTGATAATAAAAATAAGTAGCAATAATAATAACAATATAGTCGGGTTCTCTCTACATTTAGCATTGTTAAATAACAAATGTATAATAAATTATTTAACAGGCTGATGCCTTAATGTTAGAGATCATGCGTTTAGTGACCAAGTTATACATCATTTTATGAGATGACCGGACAATGAATAGAAAAGAGCTTATCGAGTATATACAGAAAACATATGCCGTAATCCCCGAATATTTATGGAGTAAGTACCCTAATTATGCGGTTTTCAGACATCATAATCATTCTAAATGGTTCGCCGTCATCATGGATGTCGCTGAAAACAAGCTATTTGATACGGGTAAAAATAATAAAGTCGATGTGATTAACTTAAAAGTACCGGTGCCTTTAGTGGGGGCTCTACGCTTAAAAAAAGCAGTTTATCCCGCTTATCATATGAACAAAGAGCATTGGATTTCTATTCGCTTAGACACAGATTTTGATGATGCTGAGCTAAAATCATTAATTTCTGAAAGTTACGAACTGACGCAGTGAAAGGCTTAATACTAATAATCAATAACAAGGTGAATATAATAAAAACTTATAGTTATAAATAGAATATGTTTAGAAAAAGCATCTATTTTTGATGATAATATGACTTGGAAAAAGCAAAAGTGCACCCATGTTAAAAATAACTTTATAACAGTTTTGAATCTGTGTTTCCTTAAAGTCATTGATAGCGTCAGGTGGAGTAAAGATGAACAAAGTGGTTTATAAAGTGAGTGGACTATGGAACGAAACGTCCTTTGTAAATCTATTTATTGCAACGAATGAAAAAGAAGTATTATCTGCAATTATACTATGGGCTCAGTTTAGTGGTGCAAAAGTGGATGATTTATCTATTGAGTATTATAGTTCCGTGCATTAACACAGTGTTAACTTATTGATTAATAACTTAATTATTACTAAATATCAATCAATTTAATCAGATAGCTAATATTTGCTGTAAGTATATTAGCTATTTGCTATTCATATCTATCAATATTGTGATATCAGTGGTTAACGGCTATCCTTTCCTTTAATAATATTTTACAAACTAATTAAATGATAAACATAGTAAAAGTAGCATTATGTTACTAAGATAAATTATGAGCATAGATTTATTAATCTGATTAGTCAGGTTAGGTGATTGTTTCATATGAGGTCATAACCATGCCCAAAACTCTTATGAGTCTTAAACAAAATGATTTTACGCATAAAAAAATTATCGTAGGTATTAGTTCATGCTTATTAGGGGATAAAGTGAGGTTTGATGGTGGGCATAAATGTTGTCATCTTGCTGCTGATGAATTATCTGAGTTCTTTGAATATCAATCTACTTGCCCAGAAATGGCTATTGGTTTACCGACACCCAGACCAGCATTACGATTAGTTCAGTCTAAGACAGGTGAAGTCAGGTTAAAATTTAGTAATGGAAGTGAAGGTGACTTAACCCAATTGATGAATGATTACTCTATCGAATATTTGAGGAGGTTTAATCAATTTAGCGGTTATATCGTGTGTGCGAAATCACCCAGTTGTGGATTAGAACGTGTCCGGGTTTATGATCCAATAGGCAACGGCAATAAAAAATCGGGTACAGGCATTTTTACTGAAAATCTGAAGAGAATAATGCCGTGGTTACCTATAGAAGAAGATGGGCGGTTAAACGATCCCTATATTAGAGAAAATTTTATTACACGGGTGTTTGCGCTTAATGAGCTAAATCAATTGAAAATAAATAACTTTACTCGCCAGACATTAATTGATTTTCATACAAGATACAAACTATTGTTATTAGCTCATTCACAACCGCTTTATCGGCAACTAGGGCGCTTTGTTGCTAACAATAAAGATTGGGATTCATTAGAGACTTTCTTTGTTGAATACCGTAATCGATTTATGGCTCTATTACAACATCAAGCCACACGTCGTAATCACACTAATGTTCTTATGCATGTGCAAGGATATTTTAAGCAAGATTTAACTTCTAAGCAGCGACAAGCATTAAGCCAATTGATCTTAGAGTATCGTCAAGGAATACAACCTTTATTGGCACCATTAACATTAATTAATCATTACTTATCAGAATACCCAGATAATTATCTGAGTAAACAAAAATACTTTTATCCTTATCCTCAATCTTTAAGATTACGTTATGGTTTGTAATATATTAATTCCACTACTGTATCTATTTTTATAGAAAGAAAATAACTATTTTTAATAAGTGAATTTTATATTTAAAACAAGGGAAATAGGACTGCTTTTTGTATTTAATGCTTTGTTAATGTAAGTTAAATTATAATATTTTGTAAAAGGATGTAAGTCAGACCGTTCTGTTTATATTTTATGTCAGTATTCTTTTTTTTATAAAAAGAGGCTGATATGTCTACAATGAAAACTGAAGTCGTTGTTATTCGTTTAACCAAACAAGAGCGAGCTGCATTAGATTCAATAAAAACGATGCCATTACTTGCAGATTGGCTAAAGGAGCTAGCCCTTTCCAAATGGAAGGAGCAGGCATTACAATTAGAACAATCTAAAAATGGTCATAGTAATTAATGAAATACGAGGGTAACAATCAACAATCTTAACTAAAACCCTCGATAAAAAATTATTGAATAGATTGTTAGCTATTCTATTTCAATCAGTTAAGTTATTAGTGTTATCAAGTTACTGATTGCAAAAAGAAAAGCCCAATGTGGCGGCATTGGGCTTAGTGTCTCAAATAGATGGGTATATAAAAACTATTAGAGAACTCTTTTACTTTAATTCAAATTTATTTATAGAATTAACAATAAGTGCTTTTTGATAGAAGAATAGTGATGTTCGTATAAAATATGAGCATTTTTATCTTATCCTGTTTTATAGTCTTAAGTTAGACCAATTTCATGCAATAGTGTGTCGATATCCTACTTTGTTGTAGTTTTATGTTAATTTTTACTTGATATCGCTCTTGTTTTTCACATAAAGAGTATGACAGTGACAGCAATTTAAGGGAGACTTAAAAGTAGTATGACACTCATCACTCATTGATAATGGAAGGTAGGTAATATGTTTCCAGAATATCGTGATTTAATTGCTAAGCTTCGTCAAACTGATCCCCATTTCCGAGCCCTGTTTGAACAACATAATGAACTTGACCATAAAATTGTACGCTTAGAACACCGAGATAGGCGAGGATATGGAGAAGAAGTTGTTGAATTAAAAAAACAAAAATTACGTCTAAAAGAAGAAATACATCAGATCTTAAAAAATCCCCCAGAAGATGAGTAGCACAAATAAGTACTGTATGTAATTAATAAAATTAAATAGAAATAATAAAAGAAGGCCATATAGCTAATGGCCTTCTTTTATTATGGTTTAAAGATAATATTTCTCATGATATTTATATCTTTTGATTGTTTGTGAATAAGAACTAAAAGTTTTAATACTGT
>NZ_CAWPAV010000137.1:0-22423 GCF_963885725.1 Proteus sp. G4380 | reverse complement strand
TTTAAGTTGATTGCTTATATTTATTTGTCAGTAATTTATTTTTATGTACTCTTTCTTTTACATATAAGTAGTTTTACTAATTGATGGGGGAATATTCTATTAAGAGTTAACTTTATAGTTATTTATAAAAATAAGAAGTATAAAAAGGCAAATATGAATATTCATATCAATGTCGGATATTATATAGATACGAATAAGTAGGTAATTAAAATGAACAAGACTAAAACAACCCGGTTCAGTTTTTTACATTACTGGCATGGGTTGGGCGCCTGGAATTTTTATTTTTTGCTAAAGTTTGTTTTGCTTTGGTATGGTTATTTAAAATTTGATGCATTTAGCAATTTACTCTTTCTAGCATTTTTATTATTTCCATTACCGAAAACATTTTGGCATAAATTACGTAATTGGATAGCGATCCCTATAGGGGTTATGCTTTTCTACCACGACACTTGGCTACCTAGTTTTTCAACGGTATTAGAACAAGGAGGGCAGTTAAAAAACTTTTCATTCTCTTACCTCATTGAATTAGCTGTTAATTTTATTAACTTAAAGATGATCGGGGTGGCATTTATTTTACTGGTAGGGTATCTCTTTATTGAACAGTGGGTAAGAGTGTCGGTGTTTATTATCGCGGGTGTAGTGTGGCTTAATATTAGTGGTTTTACCCATTTTTCAGGCGCTATGGTTTCTGCTGTTTCTGCCAATAGCTTTACTCAGCAAACCAACACATCTATCGATCAGCCACAACCGCAAAATACAGAAATATTATCGATAGCGCAGACTAGAGCGCCAAATAATAACGTACTGAGTTCACCTTACCCGCCACAAAAACAGCCGGCTAATAACAAAGTGTTAGATGAATGGCTTGCTCAGTTTTATCGTTACGAAAATAAACGCAGCACACCCGCTCCCGCTCAGCTCTCTTCTTATGCACAACCCTTTGATATTTTAATTATTAATATTTGTTCACTCTCTACCGCTGATGCGGCAGCCGTCGGATTACAGCAACATCTTATTTGGGGTAACTTTGATGTGTTATTTAATCGCTTTAATAGTGTTGCTTCTTATAGTGGCCCCGCTTCATTACGTTTATTAAGAGCCAGTTGTGGCCAAACACAACACGCTGATTTGTATGATCCTGCCGATATGCAATGCTTATTGATGGATAATCTGGCTGCTTTAGGTTTTGAGAAGAAATTGGTGCTCGATCATAATGGCGAGTTTGGTCATTATCTTCAAGAAATTAGAGAGTTAGGTAATCTTAATGTACCGTTGCAAGATCAAAGCGGACTCTCTCATCAAATTACCGCTTTTGATGGCTCTAAAATCTATAACGATAAAGAGACCTTAGAGCGTTGGTTAAAAGCACGAGAAAAATCAGATGAAAAACGGACGGTGACCTTTGTCAATTTAGTGTCACTTCATGATGGTAATAGGTTCGTTGGCGAAAATACAACGGCTGATTATGGCAAAAGAGCCTCAGCACTACTTGATAACTTAAATGCTTTTATTAATACCCTTGATAAACGTGGCAGAAGAGTGATGGTAGTGATTGTTCCTGAACATGGAGCCGCATTACAAGGTGATATAACTCAGATGTCTGGTTTGCGAGATATTCCAAGCCAAAGTATTACTACGGTTCCTGTCGGTATTCGTTTTACTGGACTTAAAAATCAACGTTTACCTCATACGCCTATGATGATCGATAAACCAAGCAGTTATTTAGCGTTATCCGATTTTATTCTCCGTAATGTGAATGGCGATATCTTTAATCAATCCACCATAGATTGGAATGCTTTAACCCGTGAATTACCACAAACCGCGACAGTATCAGAAAATCAAAATACCATTGTGGTTGATTATCAAGGGAAATCTTATATCAAATTAAATGAAGGAGAGTGGATAGACTACCCTGATTGATTTGTTTATTTCATCATCACTCCCTGTTCTCTTACTGACTTTGAGTTCCCCGTTAATATTGCGGGGTTTTTTTATGGTTAACAAACAGATAAATTTCAGGAATAAAAAAACCACACCTAAAAGATGTGGTTTAATGAGTTTGCTATGAAACAAGGGAAATTTATTTTAAACCCGCAGCTTCACGTAAAATCTCAGCTTTATCTGTTGCTTCCCAAGGGAATTCAGCACGACCAAAATGACCGTATGCTGCTGTTTTTTGGTAGATCGGATGCAGTAAATCCAGCATTTGAATTAAGCCATAAGGGCGTAAATCAAAGAACTCACGTACTAATAAGATCAGTTGTGAGGTAGGGATTTTTTCAGTACCAAATGTTTCGACCATAATAGATGTTGGCTCTGCAACACCAATAGCGTAAGACACTTGAATTTCACAGCGATCTGCTAAGCCCGCAGCAACAATATTTTTTGCAACATAACGTGCAGCATAAGCCGCAGAACGGTCAACTTTGGAAGGATCTTTACCAGAGAATGCCCCACCGCCGTGGCGTGCCATACCACCATAAGTATCAACAATGATCTTACGACCTGTTAATCCACAGTCGCCCATTGGGCCACCGATAACAAAACGACCTGTTGGGTTAATGAAATATTTGGTTTGTTCATTTAACCATTCTGTTGGCAGAATAGGTTTAATGATCTCTTCCATTACCGCTTCATGTAAGTCTTTTTGTGAAATATCTTCAGCATGCTGAGTTGATAAAACCACGGCATCAATACCAACAATGTTGTTATTGTCGTATTGGAAAGTGATCTGGCTTTTAGCATCTGGACGTAACCATGGTAGTGTGCCATTTTTACGTACTTGAGCTTGGCGCTGGACTAAGCGGTGAGCATAAGTAATAGGCGCTGGCATCAGAACGTCAGTTTCATTAGTGGCATAACCAAACATTAAACCTTGGTCACCGGCACCTTGTTCAAGGGGATCTGCGCGGTCAACACCTTGGTTGATATCTGGGGATTGTTTACCAATCGCACTGATAACGGCGCAGGAATTAGCATCAAAGCCCATATCTGAACTGGTATAACCGATTTCACGTACTGTTTTACGTGTGATCTCTTCGATATCAACCCAAGCTTTGGTGGTAATTTCTCCGCCTACCATCACCATGCCTGTTTTAACGTAAGTTTCACAGGCAACACGTGCTTTTGGATCTTGTTCTAAAATTGCATCCAATACGGCATCAGAAATTTGATCCGCAATTTTGTCTGGATGACCTTCTGATACTGATTCAGAAGTAAAAAGGTGTGTAGTCATTATATCTCGTTACCTTAATACAGATGGTCTAAGGATGGATGTTTTAACATCTAGACGTCCATTTTAGGACTGTTTTCTCTTTAATTCCAGCTTTTTTTAATCAAATATAGGGATAAACTCGCATCCAATAGTTGATATCATTTTTTGTGTGACACAATTTTTCAAGTGAGCAAAAAGAAAAATAATAAAAAAAAGCGATTTATCTATTTTGTTTTTGCATTTTGATTCAACTACAGGTATAACCTCGCCGTTACTGTGAAAACTGAATCACAGTGTAAACCGCAGGATTGCTGATCCTGTTTCTCTGTTAGGGAAATGGCTTATAAGGTTAAGCCATGTGTGGAGTGAATGGGTAATGATCCATTGTCTACTGGTTATTCTTTTCAAAAACCAAAACAGTACTCGCCAATACTATACCCGTAGTATGTCTAGAGTGATTTCCTCTTTGAGCTCTTTTTCTTTAGAGCGAAGTTGTCTGTTACTTGCCAATAGGTGATTGTGTTAACTATTAGTCGGTTAACTTCATCGCTTTCTACTACTATATCCTGCGTTAGGCTGGATAATCATACAAAAATATATAGTGAGTCATTACTTCTAACTGTTATTTATCGGTCATTTCAGCTAGCCATGAAATTATTGACTACTATAGTGACAGGCAAGGTATAAACTCATACTCCCTAAGGAGAATGTCATGAATGATAACATCGCTCGTAAGATGCAACAGACTTATAACATCACATATTGGGGGGGAGGATACTACTGCGCGAATAATCGCGGCAATATTAGTGTTTGCCCAAATCCTGATGTGCCTGAAGCAACGCTGGATTTAACAGAATTAGTTAAGCAAGTACAAGAAGAGCATTCACATTTACGCCTTCCTGCGCTGTTTTGTTTTCCACAAATTTTACAGCACCGTTTGCGCTCAATTAATGCCGCTTTTCATCGTGCACGTGAGTCTTATGGCTACAAAGGGGATTACTTTTTAGTTTATCCAATTAAAGTCAATCAACAGCGTCGTGTGATTGAATCGCTAATTAATGCTGGAGAGCCATTAGGATTAGAAGCTGGCTCTAAAGCTGAATTAATGGCAGTGCTTGCTCATGCCAACATGACCAGTTCGGTGATTGTTTGTAATGGTTACAAAGATCGCGAATATATTCGTTTAGCCCTTACAGGGGAAAAGCTCGGTCATAAAGTGTTCTTGGTCATTGAAAAAATGTCTGAGATAAAAATGGTACTTGAAGAAGCCGAACGTTTAGAAGTGATCCCCCGCTTAGGGGTTCGTGCTCGCCTTGCTTCTCAAGGCTCCGGTAAATGGCAAGCCAGTGGGGGTGAAAAATCAAAATTCGGCCTTGCTGCAACACAAGTACTACAACTGATTGATACGCTACGCCAAGCTGGTCGTTTAGATAGTTTGCAGTTATTGCATTTTCACCTTGGATCACAGATGGCTAATATCCGTGATATTGCGACAGGTGTGCGTGAATCAGCCCGTTTTTATGTTGAGCTACATAAGTTAGGGGTCAATATTCAGTATTTTGATGTTGGTGGTGGCTTGGGCGTTGATTATGAAGGTACGCGCTCACAATCTGATTGCTCCGTTAACTATGGCCTGAATGAATACGCTAATAACGTTATTTGGGCGATTGGTGATGCTTGTGATGAAAATGAATTACCTCATCCAACCGTTATTACAGAATCAGGTCGAGCATTAACTGCGCATCATACGGTGCTTATTTCCAATGTTATTGGTGTTGAACGTAACGAATTTACTGCAATCACGCCACCGGCTGAAGATGCACCAAGACCTATCGCAAGCCTTTGGGAAACATGGGAAGAGATGCAAACCAAAGGGAATAGCCGTTCATTGCGTGAATGGCTGCATGATAGTCAACTAGATTTACATGATGTCCATACTCAATATGTACACGGTATGTTAAGTCTGACAGAGCGTGCATGGGCGGAAGAGTTATATCTGAATATCTGTCGTCATATTCAATATGATTTAGATCCAAGTAATCGAGCCCATCGCCCGATTATTGATGAACTGCAAGAGCGTATGTCAGATAAGTTCTATGTCAACTTTTCACTGTTCCAGTCATTGCCTGATGCTTGGGGAATTGATCAATTATTCCCTGTATTGCCAATTGAAGGTTTAGATAAACCGCTCGATCGCCGTGCTGTATTGCTAGATATCACTTGTGATTCAGATGGTATTATCGATCATTATGTCGATGGTGATGGGGTCGAAACCACGATGCCAATGCCAGCTTATGATCCTGAATATCCACCAATGATTGGCTTCTTTATGGTGGGGGCGTATCAGGAAATCCTTGGTAATATGCATAACTTATTTGGTGATACAGCAGCCGTTGATGTTTATCTTGATGAGAAAGGCAATCTTACTTATCAGTTGAGTGAAGAGGGTGATACCGTTGCGGATATGCTTCAATATGTAAAACTTAATCCTGCGGTATTGTTGGAGCGCTTCCGTACTCAAGTGAAAAATGCACAGTTAGATAAAGCACTCCAAGAGCAGTTCCTAACTGAATTTGAAAGTGGCTTATACGGTTATACCTATCTGGAAGAAGAGGAGTAATGCTTACTTCCTAATGCAGAGTGGTGTTGATACATCACTCTTTATCTATCATATTGATTTATATGTTGCTTGTTAAAATAAGTAACAGAGGTAATGGCATGAAAAATTGTACGTTAGGTAATGAGACTGATAATTCTTTGATCTCAAATGCATTTGGTTTTTTACGTTTTCCACTGAATTTTCAACCTTATAGCAGTGATGCTGATTGGGTGATCACTGGGGTGCCTTTTGATATGGCAACTTCAGGTCGTGCAGGTACTCGCCATGGGCCCGGCGCTATTCGCCAGATTTCGACTAACTTAGCGTGGGAAGGACATCGCTGGCCTTGGCACTTCGATATGCGTGAACGCCTCAAAGTTGTTGATTGTGGTGATTTAGTATTTAACTTCGGTGATGCACAAGATATGAGTGATAAGCTACAAGCTCATACGGAAAAATTGCTAGCAGCAGGTAAAAGATGTTTAACCTTTGGTGGTGATCACTTTGTGACATTACCTCTATTACGTGCTCACGCTAAACACTTTGGCAAAATGGCCTTGGTGCATTTTGATGCTCATACCGATACTTATGCTAATGGCAGTAAGTTTGATCACGGTACAATGTTCTATCATGCTCCTAATGAAGGTTTAATTGATCCACAGCATTCAGTGCAAATTGGTATTCGTACCGAGCATGACACTAATAATGGCTTTACTGTCTTGGATGCTGCACAAGTTAATGATCGTGGTGTTGATGATTTAGTCGCGCAAATTAAAGAGATTGTGGGTTCACTTCCTGTTTATTTGACTTTTGATATTGATTGCCTTGATCCCGCATTTGCACCGGGTACAGGAACACCGGTTGTGGGGGGATTAACCACGGATAAGGCGCTGAAAATGCTGCGTGCTTTACAGCCGTTAAATATTGTAGGCATGGACTTAGTTGAAGTATCGCCAGCGTATGATCAATCAGATATTACCGCCCTTGCCGGAGCAACCATTGCACTTGATATGCTATATCTGCAAGCGGCTAAAAAATAATTACTTTTTTTGTCATAAATAATGTCAAGGCAATATCTATTTAGATATTGCCTTATTTTTATCCATTAAATGAATGAGTTAAGCATTTTTTGCTAACTATAAAGTTAATGAGTAAAAAAGATCATCTGCTCTTTTGCAACAGATGATGGCCTTTTGGTAACTTGTTATTCTAAATGATAATTATTTTCACTATATTCTATTCTACTTATTGTGTTTATTAGTGAATGATCATTTCTTTGTCACATCGCACTTTAATTGCTACTGTTAAATTATTAATAAAGTTCTTTTTTGGAAGAGCTTTTTCATCTGTAAATATTCAGGAGAAAGACAATGGCTTTGAATGGTAAAGTAATTTTAGTTACAGGTGCTGCTCAGGGAATTGGTCGTGGTATCGCATTACGTCTTGCTAAAGAGGGTGCCGATATTGCTCTGGTTGACTTAAAAGCAGATAAATTATCCGATGTAGCAAAAGAAATTGAAGCGTTAGGGCGTAAAGTAACGACCTTTGCTGCAGATATTAGCAACCGTGATGAAGTCTTTGCGGCTGTTGAACATGCTGAAAAAACCTTAGGCGGTTTTGATGTTATGATCAATAACGCAGGTATTGCACAGGTGAAACCTCTTGCAGATGTGACCCCGGAAGATATGGATCGGATCTTCAAAATTAACGTTAATGGTGTGATGTGGGGTATTCAGGCCGCTTCTGAGAAATTTAAAGCATTAGGCCATAAAGGGAAGATTATTAATGCATCTTCTATTGCTGGGCACGATGGTTTTGCCATGTTAGGGGTTTATTCTGCCACTAAATTTGCAGTACGTGCATTAACACAAGCGGCAGCTAAAGAGTATGCGAGCGCAGGCATCACTGTTAATGCTTATTGCCCGGGCATTGTCGGCACCGATATGTGGGTTGAGATTGACGAGCGTTTTGCTGAAATTACTGGAGCACCAAAAGGTGAGACCTATAAAAAATATGTGGACGGTATTGCTCTAGGTCGTGCTCAAACTCCTGATGACGTAGCTGCGTTAGTTTCCTTCTTGGCAAGTGATGATTCCGACTATATTACGGGCCAAGCTATCTTAACAGATGGCGGTATTGTCTATCGTTAATTATTGATTACTTAATCATAATTGTTATTTGTGCCCCGAGTTATTCACTAAGATAACTCGGGGCATTTTTTTATGATATGTGTACGAAAAATATTTCCTCTTTGATTTTTGTCTGTTATAAGTTACATTTTTAGTGTGATTTATAAGCAACAATTAGGACTTTGGCAATAAGGAAAGCAAATGCCATATAAAATAGTGCGTTATCAGGACAGAAACCAAAAAGTACCCTATCGAGAGTGGATACAAAAGCTTAGGAAACGAGATCCTCAAGCGGCTGCTAAAATTGAAGTACAAGTAACTCGAGCATGTTATGGTAACTTCGCTGATCATAAATTTGTTCGTGATGGAGTCTGGGCTTTACGAATAAACTTCGGGCAGGGATATCGGGTTTATTATTCAATAGAAAATGAATTTATTATTCTTTTACTTGTTGGAGGGAATAAAAGTACTCAACAAGCAGATATTGATAAAGCAGTGAACTATCTTGAAGATTATCATGTAAGGATGAAAAATGACCAATAAAATAGATGTAGTAAAAAGAAAAACTGTTCCTGCATATCTTGACCATAATTTAGAGATGATAAATGAACTACGAGAAGATCCTGATTATGCTGAGGTGTATTTGCAAACGGCGTTAGAAGGTATTTATGAGCCTGGGGGAATAGGTGCATTTTTAATTGCATTACGGCAAATTATTGAGGCTCATGGTGGAGTGGGCGTGATTGCGAAAAAATCAGGATTATCTCGACAACATATTTATCGAGCATTATCTGAAAATGGTAATCCAACACTGACAACATTGACAGAAATCACCAGAGCAGTAGGCGTTCGATTAGCATCAACTCACTGTGTTTAATAATTTACCAGCAAAAAATACGATGTGCCCCGAGTTATTCACTAAGATAACTCGGGGCATTTTGTTTACTGTAACGCATTAAAGTTGGAAATAACGAGCAATCAGTGGCGCTGTAAAGTTCTTTTTTAAATAAAAACCACGGGGAAGTGTCATGATGCGTTGTCCATTTTCACCAATGGCTTCGGTTAATGCCTTACTGTTAGCAGCCTTAGGGCGAATTTGTAATACTTGTCCGTGACGCGCAGTAATGCTTTCTACTTTTCCTAAGACAATCATATCCATTAACTCTTCCCAATCGTGACGCAGTAGTTCTTCTTCAAGATGATTGGGGCTCCAAAGTAGCGGGGAAGCGACTCTACGCTGTGCTAATGGGATCTCCCGTTCTCCCTCTACAGGTACCCATAATACTTTTGACAGCTTGCGTTTTACATGGCTATTCTCCCATGTGATCCCACTGTTTCCTGTAAGTGCGGCAACACAAACAAAGGTCGTTTCTAATGGCATACCAAAACGGTCGATAGGGATGGTTTTTAGCTCAACACCGATATGAGAAAAATCTTGTTCAGGTTTACTGCCGGCACTGGCACCTAAATAGTATTCCAATAGCATACCGACCCAACCTTTATCACGCTTTAAATTTTCAGGAATAGGAAGCTGTGCAAAAGCGGCGAGTTCACCGAAGGTATAACCAGCCAGCGCTTGTGCTCGTGCGAGTAAAACGGATTCATTTTCAGGTGCTGCTGGTGGCGTAAACATAAATAACTGTCTTCCTGTACAATAAATAAACAGAAAAAAAGGATGATGGAAAATGTTTTTTCACTGATTTAAGTTAAAACATAATAGCATGATATATCATCATTTTTTTATGTGAATCGAGGTTTTAATAATAAATGATATAAGTTGTTCAGGGTTATCCTTAGATCATAAACAGGCTTTTGCACTAGGTTATCCACAGCTTTGTGGGATAACTCCGCAAAAGTGAGATCACTGTTCTGATTTACAGCCTTGACTTTTGCCGATATTCCCCAAAATCTGCCTATTTCGATTAACTAATCGGCACAACCTGTGGATAAAACCGACTATGATTGTTTTTCGTACAATTTAACCATTGGACTTTATTCATTGGTTTATCCAATCGTTGAAATAGGGATAAAAACTTATCTACTAATTTGAATTATAAGTGATATTTTAAAAAATGTTTCAACAGCCTGTAGGCTAATATAAAAACTATACCCTGATTATCTCACTCTTTTTCACATAGATATCCACAGAAAAAGTGAATAAATCCCCTAGGCCTTACTGTTGGTGTTTATAACTTTGCGGGTTTCTGTGAATTAACATAATTATAAGTGAAAACGCTATTTTAATGGGGGCGTTTCTAAATCAGGTATAAACCATGCCGATTTAAAATCAAACCAACCAAAGGTATTCATTTTTACACCGCGTATCGTACGTTGCCCTTGTAATTCAAGTAAATGGTGAAATAACGGGAAAAGCCAATTATTTTGTGTTAATTGGCGACACCACTCTTCAAGCGGTAATACTTTTTGACGCCATAAGGCTAGGGCATCTTCATAACGTTCACCCATGCACTGGTGAAATAGGGGCAGTTCATAAAGTGCTGCAAAAATAGAAAACTCGAGCGGTTTATAGAAATTGACGGTAGCTAACCAGATATCACTCTTTGCATCACCATAATACCACTGTTCATAATCAAGCACTTGAATAGATAATTCGATATCATAGTCAGATAAGATTTTTTTGATCAGTTCAGCAATAGTGCTGTATTCGTGGTGCTCTTTATACAGTGTAATGGTCAGTTTTGTGAGTGAAGCGGGTTTAGTATGCGGTGGGATCAGTTTGCTATGGTGCCAGTGTAACAATAAACCATAAGCAGGTGACCAATGGCGTTGATAAGAGGGCGCACAATGGGCCAACATATTCACCGGTGTTAATACACTACTAAGCCATTCGCGGATCTCAGGTTGTTGGCATTGTGTTGAGCGGCTATCGTAAAGTAAAAAATAACAGCCTTCCTCTTTACGGCTTTCCAGTGAGTTGTTATGAGTATCATCATCGGTTAAATGAAGGGTAGAGCAAACCATTTTGTCTTTTAATTCAGGAACCACCCAAATATCGATGTTATCTAATAGTGCGCGTAAACCAAAATAGCGATCAAACGCTTTGATTTGCAGTTTATGTTGATCATTGCTCATCACTTGGTATGCCCCTGTGCCAATGGGGTGCTGAGAAAAATTAGCGAGAGTTCGCCATTCTTGGGGTAAGATCGCTGCTTGTGGGCTACCTAATAGGGTGGCAAATTGTTTATCCGGTACGGTTAAATAAATATCAATAACATAAGGTTGCGGTGAGGTTATTTTCTCAATATGTGCATAAAGTGGATTGCAGACTTTCATTCTCATTAAAGAGGTGCTGATATCCTCTATGGTTAATTCTCGTCCATGGTGAAAATAGATAGCAGGGCGTAAATAAAAGCGCCAATGTTGCTCGCTGATCATCTGCCAGTGATGGGCTAATTCCGCTTCGACTTCCCCATTTTCCTCTTTTAAGTGAAGTAATGAATTAAATATTTGGCTCATTAAATGTAATTCAGAGCGCCGAAGCGGCGTACCGGGTAATAAATTACGAAAAGGGCGATAGTAAATTATTCGTAGACGTTGTTGGCTAGGGTGAAAGCTTTTTTCAATCTGTGAAAGCACCATTTGCCGTAACGAGTCTTTATCGCCCATCAGTGCAACGAGCTTTTCTATATCATTTTCTTCCAGTAATCGCTCTGCTCGGCTTTGTTGGATGTCAAAGGCGTTAGAATGAAAAGTCAGGGTGGATTTTTTTCCTCTTCCTACTTCTGCTTGCCAATCTATCCAACCAGTTTGATGCATTTTGTTTAATAACGAACGCACATGGCGACGAGTGCAATGTAATGTTTCAGCAAGCTCTTGTAATGTGGTTTCAGTCTCTTTTCCCTCAAAAGCTTGCCATAAGCGAATAAATTGCAACTCTAAGCGGGGTGATGTCATAAAAGAGGAAATCCCTTATTAAAGTGATCAATTTTAATTTCCTTATATTAGACCGATAATGTTTGTGTTTAAAGTTAGCTCTTATGTTAGTTATCACAAATTATGAATACTAACAGACTCCCCCTTTGAGCATGCGGTGATTACCGGCCAGTGATAATAGGTCACTGGCTTTTTTTGTTCGTTTTACTGAAAAAAAATGCCGCGAGGTAAATAGCGGCGAGAATGACAAAGTTTAAATTTTTACAGATAACAAACAGTGAAATAAGGTAATTGAGTCAGTGATTAACGCATAAAAGCAGGTTGTTTAGCTTCATAAGCACTTATCTCTGCTTGGTGTTGTAACGTTAATCCGATACTGTCTAATCCTTCAATCATGCAATGACGGCGAAATGCATCGATTTCAAATGAGAAGCATAATTCACCGGCGATCACTTGTTGGGCAACTAAATCAACGGTAATAGGCATACCAGCATGCTCTGTTACCCAATTAAATAACTGGGTAACTTGCTCATCACTTAATTTGATTGGCAATAACTGGTTATTAAAGGAATTGCCGTAAAAAATATCAGCAAAACTCGGCGCAATCACCGCATGAAAGCCATAATCTGTGAGCGCCCAAGGCGCATGTTCGCGAGAAGATCCACAACCAAAATTCTCGCGCGCCAATAAAATAGAAGCATCTTGATAGATGGGCTGATTTAAAATAAATGATGGGTTAGGCTGGGTGCCTTCATCATCTAAAAATCGCCAATCATGAAATAAGTGTTTACCAAATCCTGTGCGAGTGACTTTTTGTAAAAATTGTTTGGGAATAATCGCATCAGTATCCACGTTGGCTGCATCTAAAGGTACTGGAATTCCAGTGTGTTGTGTGAATTTATTCATTAGGTTCTCCTTTATGATACTGTTGCAAAAGTGCGAATATCAGCGAAATGCCCATGAATGGCGGCGGCAGCGGCCATTGCCGGACTGACTAAATGAGTTCTGCCACCACGACCTTGGCGACCTTCAAAATTACGATTGCTGGTCGATGCGCAACGCTCTCCGGGATTTAATCGGTCATTGTTCATTGCCAAGCACATTGAGCAGCCGGGTAAACGCCATTCAAAACCGGCTTCAATAAAAATTTTATCTAAACCTTCTGCTTCTGCTTGGGCTTTAACAGGGCCTGAGCCGGGAACAACAATTGCCTGTACATGGGAGGCGACTTTATGCCCTTTAGCTATCTTTGCTGCTGCGCGTAAATCTTCAATACGAGAGTTAGTGCAAGAGCCTATAAAAACTTTATCTATTGTAATATCAGTTAAGTTAACACCTTCAGTTAATCCCATATAAGCTAAGGCTTTTTCGGCGCTAGCTCGTTCAACAGGATCGTTAAAACTGTTCAATCGCGGAACAATTTGGTCAATAGCAATCACTTGTCCCGGATTCGTCCCCCAAGTCACTTGTGGTGCAATCTCTGCGGCATTAATCGTCACAGTAGCATCAAAAATAGCATCTTCGTCCGACTTTAACGTTTTCCAATAGGCGACAGCTTCATCCCACAATGGGGCTTGAGGGGCAAATTGACGTCCTTTTAAGTAAGCAAATGTAGTCTCATCAGGAGCAACTAAGCCTGCTTTTGCCCCCATCTCTATCGCCATATTGCATAACGTCATTCGCCCTTCCATACTCAAAGCTTCAATAGCTTCTCCCGTAAATTCAATGATATACCCCGTACCTCCCGCACTACCCAATTTTCCGATAATCGCCAATACGATATCTTTTGCCGTGATGCCATTGGCTGTTTTGCCTTGTACTTCGATTTTTAAGGTTTTAGCACGTGATTGTTTTAAGGTTTGTGTTGCTAATACGTGCTCAACCTCAGAAGTGCCAATACCGAAAGCTAATGCGCCAAAGGCACCATGTGTTGCTGTATGTGAGTCGCCACAAACAATTGTCATGCCTGGTAAAGTTAAGCCTTGTTCAGGCCCCATAACATGAACAATTCCTTGATATGGGTGATTTAAGTCATACAAGGTCACACCAAATTCTTGACAGTTTTTCATTAACTCTTGCATTTGAATACGCGCCATATCACCACAGGCGTTGATATCTTTGGTTTGAGTTGAAACGTTGTGATCCATTGTGGCAAAGGTTTTGTTGGGTTGACGAACGGGACGACCTTTGGTTCTTAAACCATCAAAAGCTTGAGGTGAAGTCACTTCATGCACTAAATGTCTATCGATATATATAATAGGTGTTTCATTCGCTACTTCTC
The DNA here is from genome assembly GCF_963885725.1 of Proteus sp. G4380. Taxonomy (NCBI): domain Bacteria; kingdom Pseudomonadati; phylum Pseudomonadota; class Gammaproteobacteria; order Enterobacterales; family Morganellaceae; genus Proteus; species Proteus sp. G4380. The sequence continues at coordinate 8,306 of NZ_CAWPAV010000137.1, read as the reverse complement.
TGACAACATGTGCATCGTAAATTTTTTGATATAATGTTTTACCCATGTTATGCCCCTTCTTGAATAAACTGAGCGATATGATCACCCATTTCTGCGGTTGTTATTGCGTTTCCTTCTCCCGCTAAATCTGCGGTGCGATAGCCTGTTGCTAGTACTCTTGTAATTGCTTCTTCAATGGCTTGGGCTGCTTTATCTTCATTAAAGCTATAACGCAGTAATAGGGCGGTTGATAAAATTTGTGCTATTGGATTGGCGATATTTTTACCGGCAATATCTGGTGCGGAGCCACCTGCGGGTTCATATAAACCAAAATGTGCTTCATTTACGCTTGCAGAGGGCAACATGCCCATTGAACCGGTGATCATGGCGCATTCGTCTGATAAAATATCGCCAAAGATATTGGAGCACAGCAATACATCAAATTGCGCTGGATCTTTAATTAATTGCATTGTCGCATTATCGATATACATATGTTGCAAGGTCACATCAGGGTATTGCTTAGCGACTTCAGTGACGACTTCACGCCATAAAATAGAGCTTTGTAAAACGTTGGCTTTATCAATCGACGTGACTTTATAACGACGTTTTTGCGCTGATTTGAAAGCAAAATGAGCAATACGTTCGATTTCATAGCGATGGTAAACCTCGGTATCAAAAGCACGCTCTTCGCGACCTTCACCATCACGGCCTTTAGGTTGACCGAAATAGATCCCTCCAGTTAATTCACGGACACATAAAATATCAAAACCGCGTTGCGCAATATCAGCACGCAATGGACAATAAGCTTCTAAACCTTTATATAAACGAGCTGGGCGCAGATTGCAGAATAATTTAAAGTGTTTACGTAAAGGTAATAATGCGCCACGTTCCGGTTGTTGATCTGCCGGTAAATGCTCCCATTTAGGCCCCCCCACAGAGCCGAATAAAATCGCATCAGCTTGCTCACATCCAGCTAAGGTGGTTGCCGGTAATGGTGTGCCATGATTATCGATAGCAATACCACCAATATCGTACTCTTTGGTCGTGATATTCAGTGAAAATCGTTTATTTACCGCATCGATCACTTTTTGTGCTTGCGCCATAACTTCAGGGCCAATGCCATCTCCGGGCAATACTGCAATATGATAATGTTTAGACATAATGATTAAACCGCTTCTTGTGTTGTATGGTGTTTGCGTTTTTCTATTTCGACTTGCTCTGAACGCCAAATACTGTTGATAACATGCATCATGGCGTTGGCGGATGAACCGACGATATCAGTTTCTAATCCCATGCCATGAAATTTACGTCCTTGGTATTCAACTACGATATCAACTTGTCCTAATGCATCTCGTCCTTCACCTTTGGCTGTTAATTGATAAGTCACCAGTTTTAAGGGATAACCTGTAGCACGAGAAATAGCTTGATAGACAGCATCAACGGGACCATTTCCTGTTGCTGCTTCAGTGATTTCTTCATTTTTACGACTAATGCTGACACTGGCCGTGGCAACTGTTGAGGAGCCGGATTGAGTATTAAAATAGTTCATTACAAACTCATCAGGCTCTTGTTGTTGTTGCCCCATAAAAGCCAATGCTTCTAAGTCATAGTCAAAAACTTGACCTTTTTTATCAGCTAAACGTAAGAAAGCGGCATATAAAGAATCTAAGTTATAATCTGTTTCGCGATAGCCCATCTCTTCCATACGGTGTTTTACCGCAGCTCGACCAGAGCGAGACGTTAAGTTCAATTGCACCTCTTTTAAACCAATTGATTCAGGTGTCATAATTTCGTAAGTTTCACGATTTTTCAGTACGCCATCTTGGTGAATACCAGAGGAGTGGGCAAAGGCATTTGAGCCAACGATGGATTTATTGGCATGAATAGGGGTATTACATAATTGACTGACTAACTGGCTGGTACGGTAGATCTCTTTGTGATTAATACGCGTTTGTACATTCATCATTTGTTCACGTACTTTTATCGCCATAATCACTTCTTCTAAAGCGCAGTTACCGGCTCGTTCACCTAAGCCGTTGATAGTCCCTTCAACTTGTCTTGCACCTGCTTGTACTGCGGTAATAGAGTTTGCAACAGCCATACCTAAATCATCATGGCAATGAACGGAGATCACCGCTTTATCAATATTAGGTACACGTTCAAATAAATTAGTGATAATGCCACCGAATTGATAAGGCGTGGTATAACCTACGGTGTCTGGAATATTAATGGTTGTTGCGCCCGCGTTGATGGCACTTTCCACAATGCGACATAAATTATCAATATGGGTACGCCCCGCATCTTCGCAAGAAAACTCAACATCATCAGTATAGCGTCGGGCGCGTTTAATTGAGCGTGTTCCCATTTCAATAATGTCATCAAAGGATTTTTTTAACTTATGTTCAGCATGCAAAGCGGAGGTGGCTAAAAAAACATGAATACGAAATGCCTCGGCAATGTTTAATGACTCTGCGGCAACGTCAATATCATTATCAACACAGCGAGCTAACGCACAAATGCGACTATTTTTAATTTCTCGAGCGATGGTTTGTACAGATTCAAAATCCCCTGGGGAAGAGACAGGAAAACCCGCTTCAATGATATCTACACCTAAACGTTCTAAGGCATAAGCAATTTGTAACTTCTCTTTTACGCTTAAGCTAGCTTGTAATGCTTGTTCGCCATCTCTTAATGTGGTGTCAAAAATAATCACATTGTTGCTCATAATCTGTTCCTTATACTTTTTTATTTCGTTTTTTGCGCTCTCCCAGGTATAAAAAAACCCGCGATTAGCGCGGGTTTTTCTCTAAGGGTAGGTATGTTTCATTTTTTACCCATCAGCCGACCGCGCATCAATGTTGCGAATAGTAGTAGGCTTGATAGTAAAATTGCGTTTAACATGAAACATCCTTACATTTGTTCTTAATAATGTTTATTTATTGATACCGGATACCAATCATCATGTCAAGCATTGGAATTTTTTAATTTGTTTTGATGTGTGAATTATATTTTATTCTTAGTAATTCTGACTAATATCTAAATTTTTAGTAATGATTATATCTATCAAACAATCATTGATTAGGTTAATGTTTCACATAATCGCTCTCGGGGAGTGAAATAAAAAATTAAACAATTGTTTGCTTTTTTTTTGAACAACTAACTATCAGGGGGATGAGCGGTTGTAGTTAACAACAATATCAATAAATTTGAGCAACATTTTGAATATAAGAATAAAAATTATTACCGTGGTGACTGTAATAGTTCTGAAAGTGTCCTGTAAGGTGATAGATTTTATTATTTTATTATGATTTTTATCATATTTTGTTTTATTATTTGCAAGGCATAAGGTAAAACAGGTTGTAATATATATCGGTATAATCATTTCATTAATATGTAATTTAAATGTCAATTTATTCTCTTTAATATAAAGATGAATTATTTTTTGGTGTTTGTGTTATACATTTTGTGATGTACATGGATGATGAATAATAAGTAGTAATATTTTTATAAAAGTTACAGTCATGGTTAGATATATAATTTATTAATATGCTTTTATATTATTAATAAGTTTTAATTCGCCAATTATAATAACATAGTGGAGTAAAAAATGACGGATTACACATCAGCAACAACGACCAATAAAGAGTCAGCAGATATGCATTTACGTAATGTTGATCTTAATTTATTAACGGTGTTTGATGCTGTTATGCAAATGCAAAATGTCACACGAGCAGCACAGGTGTTAGGTATGTCTCAACCGGCAGTCAGTAATGCAGTTTCTCGTCTTAAGATCATGTTTAATGACGAGTTATTTGTTCGGTATGGCCGAGGTATTCAACCAACATTAAGAGCCAAACAGTTATTTGGCCCTGTTCGACAAGCATTACAATTAGTCCATAATGAATTGCCAGGGGCGGGATTTGAACCGGAACAAAGTGATCGTGTGTTTAGCTTATCTATTTGCAGTCCATTAGATATCAAGTTAGCGCCAAAAATTGTAGAGAGAATAAAAAATAAAACCCCTAATATTAATGTAAATATTAAGTCTTATTTGAATAGTAATATTGAACACCAATTAAAATATCAGGAAGTTGAGTTCTTTATTAATTATAAACAATTTGATAAACCAGAGTTTCATTCACACCCTTTATTCAATGATGAAGTGGTTTTGGCTGTCTCTAACCAACACCCACGAATTAAAGAAAGCGTTACTGAAGAGATGTTATTAAATGAGCATCATTCTATTGTTTCTTTAGAAGATGTGGGGTCTTTTAGTGCGGCTTATTATAAGAATACAGAGTTAGAAGATTTAATTACTTATGAAGGTACTGATTTAAATAGTGTATTAAATCTAGTCTCAAAAACTTATTCGGTCGCTATTGCGCCTAGATGGTTAGTTGAAAGCTATTCAGAACAATTGAACATTAAGGCGATATCATTACCTTGGGAGAAGGTAGAACGTCCATGCTATTTAATTTGGCATGAGTCAACGGCGCGAGATAAAGGCCATTTATGGATGAAAAATTTACTTAGTGAGGTTTGTCAAAACTAAGAGTGATTCACTCATAATTAGCACTCTATGCTAATTATGCAGAAATAGTGGCAGATAACGTTAGCTTACTGCTAATAACCAATAAAAGATATTCTTTAATAGTAAATAGTAAAGATAAGTCTCTTGGGTAGCTGTCACTATTTTTGCCCTAATTGTTATCCTATCCCTATCAGTTGCAACTATTGTCATCTAATCGATTTTTTTCTTTATTTTCTCTGTTATTAATCTTGTAAATGAATAAATTTTTATAATTATCTTTTGATTTTATTATATTTTTCTTGTTAATACTTTGTTTGTTCACAAAGTGTTCAGGCTCATTTTTACATTTTCATTAGTATGATGAAATTGACAAAACTTTTCATGACTCACAATTTTACAAATTTATGTAAAATTAGATTCCTTTATTTTTGCGGATCACTTAGACTTTCAGATAAGTCAGCGAACAGGTGTAAGCTGAAATTAGAAGATGACATTATTCTTTATTTCAACTTAATTATTCCTACGCTTTTCCATAAATAACAGGAAAATCATGATAAATAATAATAATCTATATGATTATCATATAATTAGAAGATTGCAGATGCAATTTTCATCTTCTGGGGAAAAAACGGCTTATCGTCAGTGGGATGCTAAGTCTGAAATCGCCATGTCATGGGCGTCAGTAGCAAAGAAAACACGTGCACTCTCAAATGCATTACTCGATATGGGCGTGGCTGTTCAAGAAAATGTGGGGATTTTTTCCCAAAACAGCATTGATTGGTCTATTGCCGATATTGCTACTTTGCAGTTGCGTGCTGTCACAGTTCCTCTTTATGCAACAAGTAGTGTGGAACAAGCCGCTTATATCATCAACGATGCGAATATTCGTATTCTTTTTGTTGGTGACCAAAAGGAATATGACGTTGTTTCTGAGTTAGCGCTATTATGCCCGCAACTTAAACATATTATTGTGTTTAATTCTCAGGTCGTTTTAAATCCGACAATACCTTCTTATCATCTGACAAACTTAATCAGTGACTGTCAATCTCAATATGATTCTCTGCTACAACAACGTATTGATGAATGTTGTTTAGATGATTTGTTTACACTGATTTATACCTCGGGTACAACAGGTGAGCCTAAAGGTGTTATGCTTGATTACACCAATCTGGCTTCTCAACTTTATCTGCATGATCAGCGCCTTTCATTATCGGATAAAGATGTTTCATTATGCTTTTTACCGTTATCACATGTATTTGAACGGGCATGGAGCTTCTATGTTATGCATACTGGGGCTATTAATGTTTATCTCACAGATACCCATGCCGTAAGGGAAGCAATGGCTGCAGTAAAACCAACGGTTATGTGTGCAGTGCCACGCTTTTACGAAAAAGTATATAGCGCCATTCAAGAGAAAGTTTCTCAAGCACCTCGACTACGCCAATGGATGTTTAAATGGGCTCTTAAACAGGGTGAAAAACAACGTCAGGCACACTTAGCTGGACGTTCATTAGGCGTGCTATCTCAATGGTGTTATCGCTTTGCGGATAAAAAAGTTCTTCAACCACTACGTCAAATTTTAGGTGGGCGAGTTCGTTTTTTACCTGCCGCAGGCGCTCGTTTAGATGATGCGGTGATCGGCTTTTTCTTAGCTGCTGGTATTAATATTAAATATGGTTATGGCATGACAGAGACTTGTGCCACGGTATCTTGTTGGGAAGAGAACCATTATAAACTAGGCTCTATTGGTACTCCGTTACCGGGGGTTGAGGTACGTATAGGCGAAGAAAACGAGATCCAAGTGCGTGGTAGTATCGTGATGAAAGGTTATTTTAATAAGCCTGAAGAGACGGTTGCCGCGTTTACTGAAGATGGTTGGTTACGTACCGGTGATGCGGGTGCATTAGATGAAGATGGGATGTTATATATTACCGAACGTTTGAAAGATCTTATGAAAACCTCAAATGGAAAATATATTGCACCGCAAATGATTGAAGGTACATTAGGGCAAGATCGCTTTATTGAGCATATCGCTGTGATTGCAGATACCCGTAAATTTGTTTCTGCACTGATCGTACCTTGCTTTGATGCATTAGAAGAACATGCTCGAGCATTAAATTTAAAATATCACGATCGGATAGAGTTATTACGCCATACTAAGATCAAAGAATTATTTGATGAACGCTTGCGTGAAATGCAACGTAATTTTGCTAGTTTCCATCAAGTTAAACGATTTACCCTATTAGCGGAAGGGTTTACGATGGAGTCTGGAGAATTGACACCTACCTTAAAATTAAGACGTAAAATAATTTCTGAACGCTATCGAAATGAAATTGAGCAGATGTATCAAGAGTCGTGATCACCAGACAAAAAAGCACCGTAAAGGTGCTTTTTTATTGCACTTTAGGTAAGTCATAGGCAGTAACAATGCAAGTAATTGGTAAAAGGTATAAACGGAAACGTTGACGCATACGGTTTTATCAGTAAATTGTGTTAAAATGCAGATTCAGATCAGCATGATGACTGAAAACCATAGCAATAATGTAATAAATACCCTATTAATAATTAGAAGAGGCTAAAGTGAAACTGGATGAAATCGCCCGCTTGGCTGGTGTTTCACGAACAACAGCGAGTTATGTCATTAATGGTAAAGCTAAACAGTACCGTGTAAGTGACAAGACTGTTGAAAAAGTGATGGCGGTGGTCAGAGAGCACAATTACCACCCGAACGCTGTTGCCGCGGGATTACGTGCTGGTCGTACGCGTTCTATAGGTTTGGTTATTCCTGATTTGGAAAATACCAGTTATACCAGAATTGCCAATTATCTTGAACGACAAGCGCGTCAACGTGGTTATCAATTGCTGATTGCCTGCTCAGAAGATCAACCTGACAACGAAATTCGTTGTGTAGAACATCTACTACAACGCCAAGTTGATGCCATTATTGTATCAACGGCATTACCCCCAGAGCACCCATTTTATCAGCGTTGGGCTAATCGTTCGTTGCCTATCATTGCCTTAGATAGGGCGTTAGAGAGTGAACATTTTATTAGTGTCGTCGGTGATGATTTAGAAGACGCAAAAATGTTAGCGAGTGAGCTTAAAGCTTTTCCTTCTCAATCGGTTCTCTATCTAGGCGCATTGCCCGAACTATCAGTCAGTTTTTTACGTGAACAGGGCTTTCGTAGTGTGTGGCAAGATGATCCACGACAAGTGACTTATCTTTATGCGAATAGTTATGAACGAGAAGCTGCGGCGGAGGTATTTTCGGAATGGTTAAATAATAACCCGATGCCTGATGCACTCTTTACGACCTCTTTTGCGCTATTACAAGGTGTGATGGATGTAACGTTGCAAAGAAGTGGACGCTTACCTACGCAGTTAGTGATTGCTACATTTGGTGATCATGAATTATTAGATTTCCTCGAATGTCCAGTATTATCGGTGGCTCAGCGACATCGTGATATTGCACAACGTGTATTAGAGCTGGTTTTAGCAAGTCTTGAAGAAGAGCAAAAACCACAAGCGGGTATTACACGTATTCGACGTGATTTATGTCGCCGAGGTAGTTTAGGACGTACTCGTTAATTAGCGTTCACTTTCTGACTCAGCATTTTTTATAATGACTATCCCTGCTTTATTAAATTAAAGCAGGGATAGTTTATTTGGTTAAATAATGTCGGGTGACTTAAATAAAATAAAATTTGAGATTAATCTTAAACGTTTTTTTACAATTTATCCTGTTTTGTTTAATTCGCGGGTGAAATTTTGATATTTCTATAAGTGATATTACTTA
>NZ_CAWPAV010000136.1:0-30612 GCF_963885725.1 Proteus sp. G4380 | reverse complement strand
TTTTAGAATATTATTTCAAACAATTACGCACGCTCGCACAGCCAGATCGTGTTTATCTAAAAAATAAATTTATTCGTAACTTAGGTTATCAACCTAATTTTCGCCACCCCATGTCATTGAATGAAAAAATCAATGCACGTATGTTATTTGATAGAGATCCTATCTATACACGCTTAGCAGATAAAATCAGTGTCAGGGAGTATGTAAAAGAAAAGATAGGCGAAAAATATCTGGTCAAAATCCTTAATACTTATCGCCATCCAAATGAAATCGAACTTAATACACTACCTAACCGTTTCGTATTAAAATGTAATCATGACAGTGGCAGTACTATTATTTGCCTTGATAAATCTCAATTTGATTTGGAGATGGCAAAAAAGAAACTTAATTTTCATTTAAAGAGAAATCTCTACCACGTTACTCGTGAATGGCATTATAAAAATATCAGTGCGCAAATTATCTGTGAAGAGTATATCGACCTTTTTGATACTCAATGTCCGATGATCCCAACCACATGCCGTATCCACTGTTTTCATGGTCAGCCTCATTATGCGGAAATTGATATTTCGGATACAAAGGGATGCGAGTATATCAATGTTTATGATACACAATGGCAATTACAGCCTTTTACTTTAGAAGATCCCAATACCCCAGAATATATTGAAAAACCGCTACAATTTGACAATATGCTCACATTAGCCAACAAATTAGCTAACGGTTTTGCCTATTGTCGGGTCGATTTTTTAATGTCAGAAACCACACTACTGTTTAGTGAAATGACCTTTACCCCCAATGCGGGGCGCATTCCCATTAAACCAAAAGAGTGGGACTATAAATTAGGTGAATTATGGACACCTATTGCTTCTTAACAAAAGGTATATGTATATCATGAATATATTTATCACCGATTTTTACCATCGCAGCGATTTGTTAGATAAAGCAGAAGCCATGATAGCCAACCATTGGCCTGCTTTTATGATGGGAACTTCTGTTGATGATAGCTATTGGGAACGCTTATATGATGTGCCTTTTTCCCATTACCAATTTATGGCGGTATTAAAAACGCAAACAGAAGAAAAGGTTATCGGTGTAATTAACTCCATTGCGTTACCTTGGCAAACCAACTCTCTCAACGATTTACCGGATGAAGGTTGGGATCGTGTTTTTCAGCTAGGCATGGAGGCTGAAGAACAACAATTACCTTGCCATCTTATTTCTGCTTTGTCGGTTACTATCGATCATCATTATCGGGGGAAAGGTATTGCTCAACGCTTAATTAATACCTTAAAGGAGCATGCAAAAAAACAAGGTTACCTCGGTGTTGCTGTACCTGTACGCCCTACATTAAAACATTGTTATCCATTGCACTCTTTTGCTGAATATTGCCAATGGAAAAACGATAATGATGAGCCCTTTGATCCTTGGATACGTACACATTGGCGCTTAGGTGCCACCACGATCAAAATTGCCCCACAGTCTATGAAAATTGAAGCACCGACAGAAAAATGGCAACAATGGACTTCATTACGATTTCCTGTCAGTGGTGACTACACCATTCCTATGGGGCTGGCACCGTTAAATATCGATATTCAACGTCAATATGGTGTCTATCTGGAACCCAACCTTTGGATGTTTCACCGCATACGTTAATCAGTGAGTCGTTGTGGATGAGTAAAAACAGTTGCTCTTCCACGGCGACAAAAACCCACCAGCGTCAAATTATATTGATTCGCCACTTCAACGGCGAGTGAGGTAGCAGCGGAAACCGCAAATAAAATTTCGGCACCACACATTGCTGATTTTTGCACCATTTCATAACTTGCACGACTTGATACTAATATTGCACCCTCTGTCCACTTTTGTTGTGTTTTTAAGCCAATCAACTTATCAAGTGCTACATGACGCCCGACATCTTCGCAACCACCTTGTAATTGCCCCTCAGGAGATAGCCAAGCTGCGGCATGAGTACATCCTGTTAGCTCGCCAATTTCCTGTACGGTTTTTAGTTGCTCGAGTGCGTTATCAAGCAAAGAGAGTGAAAATGTTTGTGTAAAAGGTAATGGCGCTATAGGGCGAAAAATTTCTGCTAATTGCTCTGTACCACAAATACCGCATCCGGTGCGTCCCGCCATACTACGACGTCGCTCTTTTAATTGCATAAAGCGCCGACTTGATAATTCAATTTGTACTTCTGTGCCACCATGGCAACTTTCAACGATTTCAATACTGCGAATTTCGTTAGAAGATCCTATAATGCCTTCAGATAAGGAAAATCCGACAGCAAATAACTCTAAATTTTTAGGGCTTGCCATCATAACAACGTGAGATATTCCGTTGTACACTAATGCAACTGGAACTTCGAGTGCAATATAGTCCTGCTCTGCTTGGTTAAGGGAGCCTTTGTGTTGCACAGTTGTTTGATCTATGCCAACAATTACACGTTTAGTTAACAAGTTTGTCGATTTTGTTTCATCCATAAGATGAATTCCTAATTTTATTAATACATAATAACAATACGGGTAAAACGATTTTACACTACCTATCAGGCAATGAACCTGATCCTATTAAGGATAATAGGAATAAAAAAACAATCAGCTCCTGTTTTCGTGAAGAAAATCAGAGTCAGTAAAAGCAATGTATGATGAGGAGAGACCCCATGCAGGTCAGCAGAAGACAGTTCTTTAAGATCTGTGCTGGCGGTATGGCAGGTACTACAGCGGCTGCCTTAGGTTTTGCACCCGCTGTTGCGTTAGCAGGCTCACGTCAGTATAAATTACTGCGTGCCCGTGAAACTCGCAATACCTGTACGTACTGTTCTGTCGGTTGTGGACTATTAATGTATAGTCTGGGCGATGGCGCGAAAAACGCAAAAGAAACCATATTCCATATTGAAGGTGATCCTGACCACCCAGTAAACCGTGGTGCACTTTGTCCTAAAGGTGCTGGTCTCGTTGATTTTATCCATAGTAAAGGCCGTTTACAATATCCTGAATATCGTGCTCCCGGCTCAGATAAATGGGTAAAACTTTCATGGGAAGAGACCTTTGATCGTATCGCACGCTTAATGAAAAAAGATCGCGATGCCAACTTCGAAAAATTCAATAAAGAAGGTGTTGAAGTAAACCGTTGGTTATCAACGGGGATGCTTTGTGCCTCCGCAGCAAGTAACGAAACAGGCTTTTTGACCCAGAAATTCTCAAGAGCACTTGGGATGCTGGCTGTCGACAACCAAGCGCGTGTCTGACACGGACCAACGGTAGCAAGTCTTGCTCCAACATTTGGTCGCGGTGCGATGACCAACCACTGGGTTGATATGAAAAATGCCAACCTTATCGTCGTTATGGGCGGTAATGCGGCTGAAGCACACCCTGTCGGTTTCCGCTGGGCAATGGAAGCTAAAATCCATAATAAAGCCAAGTTAATTGTGATTGATCCTCGCTTCACACGTACTGCGTCTGTTGCGGATTTCTATACGCCTATTCGTTCAGGTACAGATATCACCTTCTTATCGGGGGTTATCTTATATCTGCTCGAAAATAAAAAATATCAAAAAGAGTACGTTGAGGCTTATACCAATGCCAGCTTGATTGTGCGCGAAGATTACCATTTTGATGATGGTCTCTTTAGTGGTTACGATCCTGAAAAACGTCAATATGATAAAACCACTTGGAATTACGAGATGGATGAAAATGGTTTCGCTAAACGCGACACCACGCTTCAACATCCTCGTTGTGTCTGGAATCTATTAAAAGAACACGTTAGTCGCTACACACCTGATGTGGTCACTCAGATTTGTGGTACACCAAAAGAAGATTTCTTAAAAGTCTGTGAATATATTGCTGAAACAGCGGCGAAAGATAAAACAGCCTCTTTCCTGTATGCATTAGGCTGGACTCAACACACTGTTGGTGCACAAAACATTCGTACTATGGCGATGATCCAATTACTGTTAGGTAATATGGGTATGGCAGGTGGCGGTGTTAATGCTCTACGTGGTCACTCTAATATTCAAGGTTTAACAGATCTTGGTCTGTTATCACAAAGCTTACCGGGTTACCTAACCTTGCCTTCTGAAAAGCAAACATCGTTAGAAACCTATTTAGCAGCCAATACGCCAAAACCGACCGTCCAAGGGCAGGTTAACTACTGGGGTAACTATCCTAAATTCTTCGTCAGTATGATGAAGACATTTTATGGTGATCATGCTCAACGTGATAACGATTGGGGATTCTCACTATTACCTAAATGGGATAAACCATACGACGTTCTGCAATATTTCGAAATGATGGATAAAGGTGAAGTCAATGGCTATATCTGCCAAGGCTTTAACCCTGTAGCTTCATTCCCGAATAAGAACAAAGTGATCCGTTCATTATCAAAACTGAAATTCCTTATCACCATGGATCCGTTAAATACAGAAACATCTTGTTTCTGGCAAAACCACGGTGAAGAGAATGATGTGAAAACAGCAGATATCCAAACTGAAGTTTTCCGTCTACCTACGACTTGTTTTGCTGAAGAGAACGGCTCTATTGTTAACTCAGGACGCTGGTTACAATGGCACTGGAAAGGTGCTGATGCCCCAGGAATTGCACTGCCTGATGGTGAAATTCTCTCAGGTATTTTCCATCGTTTACGCCAACTTTATAAAGAAGAAGGTGGCGCAATGCCTGAGCAGGTGTTGAATATGACTTGGGATTACTTTGATCCTAATAATCCAACATCTGAAGAAGTGGCTCAAGAGAGCAATGGTAAAGCCCTTGTCGACTTAAAAGACGCTGATGGCAATATCATTTTGAAGAAAGGTCAGCAACTAAGCTCATTTGCTCAGTTACGTGATGATGGTACAACGGCAAGTGGCTGTTGGATCTTCGCGGGTAGCTGGACAGAAAAAGGCAACCAAATGGCTAACCGTGATAACTCAGACCCATCAGGTTTGGGTAACACATTAGGTTGGGCGTGGGCATGGCCTTTAAACCGTCGCATTATTTACAACCGTGCATCAGCAGATCCACAAGGTCAACCATGGGATCCAAAACGCAAGTTAATCGAATGGGATGGTAGCAAATGGACAGGTATTGATGTACCTGACTATAGCAATGCCGCACCAGGCTCTGATGTTGGTCCATTTATTATGCAACCTGAAGGTATGGGGCGTTTATTCGCTATCGACAAGATGGCAGAAGGTCCATTCCCTGAACACTATGAGCCAATTGAAACCCCATTAGGTACCAACCCACTGCATCCAAATGTTGTTTCAAACCCAGCAGCACGTGTGTTTAAAGATGACTGGGAAGAGATGGGTAAAGCAGAAGAGTTCCCATATGTAGGTACGACTTACCGTCTGACTGAGCATTTCCACTTCTGGACAAAACATGCGCTGTTAAATGCCATTATTCAGCCTCAACAATTTATCGAAATCGGTGAACGGTTAGCGGCAGAAAAAGGTATTTCTCAAGGTGACACCGTTAAAGTCAGTTCCAAACGTGGTTACATTAAAGCAAAAGCTGTAGTGACCAAACGTATTAGAACACTTGATGTTGATGGTCGCAAAGTGGATACCATTGGTATTCCGATCCACTGGGGTTTTGAAGGGGTTGCGGTTAAAGGCTTTATTGCTAATACCCTAACGCCATTCGTCGGTGATGCAAATACACAAACGCCAGAATTTAAAGCGTTCCTTGTTAATGTGGAAAAGGTGTAAGGAGATAAATTATGTCACTGCAATCACAAGACATTATTCGTCGCTCTGCCACCAATTCCCTTACTCCCGCACCACAAGTGCGGGATTACAAGGAAGAAGTGGCAAAACTTATCGACGTTACCACCTGTATTGGTTGTAAAGCCTGTCAGGTTGCTTGTTCTGAATGGAACGATATCCGCGATAAAATTGGTACTAACGTCGGTGTTTATGACAACCCAACGGACTTAACGGCTAAATCATGGACAGTGATGCGTTTCTCTGAAGTTGAAGAGAATGGCAAATTGGAATGGTTGATCCGTAAAGATGGTTGTATGCATTGTGCTGATCCGGGCTGTTTAAAAGCATGTCCTGCGGAAGGCGCTATCATTCAATATGCTAACGGTATTGTGGACTTCCAATCTGAGCACTGTATCGGATGTGGTTACTGTATTGCTGGTTGTCCTTTTAACGTACCGCGTATTAATGAAGAAGATAACCGTGCTTATAAATGCACCTTGTGTGTAGACCGTGTTGAAGTGGGTCAAGAGCCGGCTTGTGTTAAAACCTGTCCGACTGGTGCTATCCATTTTGGCTCAAAAGAGTCGATGATTAATCTTGCCAATGAACGTGTTACAGAGTTACAAACTCGTGGCTATGACAACGCTGGACTCTACGATCCACAAGGCGTTGGTGGCACACACGTTATGTACGTGCTTCATCACGCGGATAAACCCAACCTGTACCATGGTTTACCAGAAAACCCAGAAATTAGCTCAACGGTTAAATTCTGGAAAGGTATTTGGAAACCATTAGCGGCGGTTGGTTTTGCTGCTACATTTGCAGGTGCTATCTTCCACTACTTAGGTGTTGGCCCTAACCGCACCACCGAAGAAGATGAAGAAGCGGCACAAAAAGAGATGGAAGCATCTTCTAAAACACAGACCTCTGTGAATAAGGAGGAGCAAAAATGATGAAGAAGAAAGGTGATAAAATTCTTCGCCATACCGCATCAGAGCGAATTAATCACTGGGTTGTTGTGATTGTATTTCTATTCACAGCCATCAGTGGTTTGGGTTTCTTCTTCCCATCTCTGAACTGGTTTATGAACATTTTAGGTACGCCTCAACTGTCACGTTTACTTCACCCATTTGTGGGGAGTGCGATGGCGATTTTGTTTATCTTTATGTTCTTCAGATACCTGAAGTACAACTTTATTGATAAAGATGACTTAGTTTGGGCTAAAAATATTCATAAAGTGCTAAAAAATGAAGAAGCGGGTGATATTGGTCACTATAACTTAGGTCAGAAAGGCATTTACTGGGCATTATCTATCAGTTTGATCCTGCTGACGGTCAGTGGCATCATCATTTGGCGTCCTTATTTTGCTGAATATTTCTCCATTCCGGTGATTCGTATTGCATTGCTGGTGCACTCATTTGCCGCAATCTTACTGATTATTACCGTTATCGTTCACGCTTATGCAGCGTTTTGGGTGAAAGGCTCAATTCGTAGCATGGTTGAAGGTTGGGTGACTCGCGGTTGGGCGAAAAAACACCATCCTCGCTGGTATCGTGAAGTACTGGAAGAAGAGAAAAAAGAAGCCGAAAAGCAGTCACAGAAATAATGCACTAACGCTAATTTGCTGAACAAACGGAGGCTGACTGTTGCCTCCGTTTTTATTTTATTTACCCGATCATCTTCAAGCGTAAATAAACAAGAAATTGACTATATCCTTACCTGCTGTCATGGCTTCAAGTAAAATTTTGCATTATTCTGATGCCAATATTTGTAGGTAATACACTATGAAGGAAGATAGAACGTTATGAGTATTCGCATCGTTCCTAAAGAGCAATTAGGTAAAGAGCCATCAGAAAAAAGCATCAGCTTTATTCCACCGGTGTTATTCCCTAATTTAAAAAACCTCTATCAACGTCGTGCTGAACGTTTTCAAGCATTAGCCAAAGACAATCCTTTCGCTGATTATCTTGAATTTGCTGCCGAAATTGCCTTAGCACAAGAAAAAGCATTACATGATAACCCGCTTGAATTAGATTTAACCCCGTTACTTTCTCAACAAACGGGTATAGCGCCGCTAGATAAAAAGACCTTTAAGCGTAGTAAGCATTGGCATGCATTACTCGCCTCAATCATTGCGGAATTACAATCCGTTGTACCTGAAAGTGCTAAAATTGCCTTAGAAAATCTCTCTAAAGCCTCTGAAACCGAATTAGAAGAGATGGCAACAGCACTATTAAACGATGAATACTCAAAAGTTTCCGCTGATAAATCAGTGTTTATTTGGGCGGCATTATCACTTTACTGGGCGCAACTGGCGGCAAACATTCCCGGTAAAGCGAAAACAGAATATGGCGAAAATCGCCAATTTTGCCCCGTTTGTAACAGTATGCCTGTATCGAGTATGGTACAAATTGGCACCACTCAAGGACTGCGTTATTTACACTGTAATTTATGTGAAACCGAATGGCACGTGGTACGTATAAAATGTACTAATTGTGAACTAACGGGCAAATTAAATTACTGGTCTCTTGATAGTGAAAATGCGCCAGTCAAAGCAGAAAGCTGTGGCGATTGTGGTAGTTATTTAAAAATTTTATACCAAGAAAAAGATGCTAACGTCGATGCTGTAGCTGACGATTTAGCCTCCCTTATTCTTGATGCAAAAATGGAAGAAGAAGGTTTTGCACGCAGTAGTATTAACCCCCTTCTATTCCCCAATGAATAATAATTAGGTATTAACATGACACATGATACGCGTTCACTTTACAGTCAACTGTCATCGATAGACAGTTTGCTCCATCAGGTTGACATTCAAACTTTAGTTGATGGTTATGGGCAGACCTTTATCGTTGAACATTTACGCAAACTACAAGAAGAAGCGCGTATCATTATTCGACAAAATAATCAGTTACCGCAATGGCATGATAATTGGGCGGAAGAATTAAAAAATCGTATTGCATTACAACGAAAAGCCTCCATAAAACCGGTTTTTAATTTAACAGGGACGGTATTACACACCAATTTAGGTCGTGCGTTAATGGCAGAGTCAGCGATTGAAGCGGTAAGCCAAGTCATGCGCTCTCCGGCAACATTAGAATACTCCCTTGATGGTGCTTCTCGAGGACATCGTGATCGAGCCATTGCCGATCTGTTATGTGAATTAACTGGCGCCGAAGATGCTTGTATTGTTAATAATAATGCAGCTGCCGTTTTATTAATGCTGGCCACCGTCGCACCAGATAAAGAAGTGGTTGTTTCTCGTGGCGAATTAGTTGAAATCGGCGGTGCTTTTCGTATTCCTGATGTGATGTGCCAAGCGGGATGTCGTTTAAAAGAGGTGGGAACCACTAACCGTACCCATCTAAAAGATTACCGTAACGCGATTAACGAACATACTGGGTTGCTAATGAAAGTTCATACCAGCAACTACAGCATTCAAGGCTTTACCGCTGAAGTTGAAGGTGCACAACTTGCTGCGCTGGGTAAAGAGATGAATTTACCCACCGCCATAGACTTAGGCAGTGGCTCTATGACCAATTTGGCTGCACTGGGTTTACCTAGCGAGCCGATGCCACAGGACTATTTGCAACAGGGTATAGATTTAGTCACTTTTTCAGGAGATAAACTATTAGGTGGCCCACAAGCAGGAATTATTCTAGGTAAAAAAGCGTGGATAGAAGCCATCCAACATCACCCTCTAAAACGAGCGTTACGTGTCGATAAAATGACATTGGCAGCATTAGATGCCACCTTAAGACTTTATCAACAACCTGAAAAAATGATCAAGGATATCCCGACATTACGTTTACTCACTCGTACACAAACCGAAATTCATGATATGGCGCAACGGTTACTTCCTCATTTTCAGGCATATTATGGCGATAACTACCATATCACAATATCCTCATGTGCTTCGCAAATAGGAAGTGGCTCGTTACCGATTGAAAGCTTACCCAGTGCAGCCCTTACCTTTGCTGCCAAAGATGGGAAAGGAAGTCAATTAGATGCCCTTGCGGCACATTGGCGTAACCTAGAAAAACCTATTATCGGCCGTATTACGGATGGTCGCTTATGGCTCGACCTACGTTGTCTTGAGGATGAAAATGCATTAATACAGGCTCTATCACTATGATTTTTGCGACAGCCGGTCACGTAGACCACGGAAAAACAACATTAATACAAGCGATCACCGGTGTAGATACAACTCACTTACCTGAAGAGAAAAAACGCGGTATGACCATCGATTTAGGTTATGCCTATTGGCCACAAACCGATGGATCAGTCATTGGTTTTGTCGATGTCCCCGGTCATGAAAAGTTTCTTTCTAATATGTTGGCAGGTATTGGGGGAATTTCTCACGCCTTATTAATTGTCGCTTGTGATGACGGTGTGATGGCACAAACTATTGAACATACAGCTATCTTACGTCTTGCCGGTTGTCCTAACATCACCGTGATCCTCACCAAAGCAGATCGTGTAGAGCCACCACGTATTGATGAAGTTAAACAGCAGATAACCACACACTTACTTAATCTAGGTTGGTCAGCACCACAAATCTTTGTCACTTCAGCCTCAACTGGCGTAGGTATCGCGCCATTACGAGACTATTTAGTTACCCTACATCAGCAAGAGCAACAACACCCTCAATGGCATAAGCGTTTTCGCTTAGCAATTGATCGTGTATTTAGTATTAAAGGTGCGGGTTTGGTGGTCACAGGTACTGCACTTGCCGGGCAAATTGCGCTAGGTGATACTTTTTGGCTAACCGGTGCAGACAAACCGGTAAGAATTAGGGCATTACATGCGCAAAATCAGCCAGTAGAACAAGCTGGTGCAGGTATGCGCATTGCGATAAATATTAGTGGTGATGTCAGTAAAGAAACGGTTTCTCGTGGTGATTGGTTACTATCACAAGCACCACTTTATCCTTCACACAAAATATTAGTCAGTCTAACAGCTGATGAACCTATTAAACATTGGCAACCGGTTCATATTCATCATGGTACACGCCATATTACAGGACGTATTGCACTATTAAATAATACCGATGAAACACCGCTATTAGCAGAGCTTATTCTTGATGAACCCTTGTGGCTGGTGGATAACGATAGACTGATTTTACGCGATATCAGTGCACAACGAACTTTAGCGGCGGCCAAAGTGCTCTGCTTACACTCTCCTCGTCGGGGTAAACGACAAGCTGAATTTTTATCTTGGCTAAGTGCACTTGATAAAGCCAACACGGTGAGTGATAACCTCGCACTCTATTTACCCAAAGGTGAATTGTTATTGACACAATTTGCTTGGGCACAGCAACTGACGGAAACCGCACTTGATACGCTATTAACCACCTTTGATGTTATTTCTATTTCCGGCGTCGTCATTTCGAAAGCCAATGCCGAACAGGCCAAAGCAAAACTATTACGCACACTAGAAGAATATCACCAGCAACATAACGATCAAATGGGTGTGGGTCGTTCCCGTTTAAAACGTATGGCTCTTCCCACTTATCACGATGAGCTGGTTTATCACTTAATTGATCAGTTACGCCAAGAAGGTGCTATTAAGCAAACTCGAGGCTGGCTACACCTACCAACACATGGGTTAGCCTTCACAGCAGAGCAAGAGGCACTATGGCAGATTGCCAAAAACTATTTTCAACAATCAGAGCCTTGGTGGGTTCGTGATCTCGCCCATGAAATGAAAAATGATGAAAAAGTCATACGAGGCTTATTACGCAAAGCCGCTCAACTAGGTCTTATTATCCCTATTATTGCCGATCGCTATTATACTCATGATTCGATAGAAAAATTTGCCGCTATCATCGTAAAATATAACGAAACCAACGGCAGTGTAACCGCAGCCGATTTTCGTGATGAACTGGCCGTAGGTCGCAAACTTGCCGTACAAATTCTTGAGTATTTTGACCGAACAGGGTTCACTCGACGTAAAAAAGATCTTCATATCTTACGAGATAAAGGGTTATTCTAACTTAACTGGTTACTCTTTATGATTGGCTGGATATGAGCATTCAGCCAATTAAGGTATTCTTCGCTTGTCTTTATCAATAAACTTTTAATCACTATGCTCGGAAGAGATATGAAAAAATTATCAGGGCGTATATATCTTGCGCTTGTTCTTATTGCTTCATTATTTATTGTCTTTGAGAAAGCTTCTCTAATTTATACCGCACTACTGTCTGTCAGTGTTTATTTTATTATTTTTACGCTGTGTTTTGTTTTATCGTCCCGCGCGCTATTCTCGGCAATCACAACAGGGACACTCTTTATCATTATCAAGTTTATCAATCAACTTAAAGTCCACTATTATAAAGAGTCACTGCTATTTTCAGATTTTAACCTTGCTTTTGATAGCTCAAATTTAGGCACCTTAACGCAGTATTGGGAAGCCGGTGTCGCGATTATTGCCATGGCTATTTGGCTAATCATTAATATGGTTACCGCGTGGCGTTTCTCCCGTAAATCACCTATTGCTACACGCCTAAGTAGCTTATTACTCATTATTATTGGCCTTACAACTATTCATTTTACAGTCAATAAATGGCAATCGGAGTGGGAAGGTACGCTTCCCGGTGGTCGAGGAACTGTGACTAATTTAATTATGTCGGGTTATCAAACGGCTTATCATCCCCCTTACTATGCACAAAGTGCAGACTACTTTATCGAGCAAGCCAATCGTGTGGTCTTACCGGAAACACAAACCGAGGTAAAACCCGATATTGTTGTATTACTACAAGAATCTACCGTAAACCCAAGCATTTACCAATTTGATAAAAACGTGGATTTGCCCGATCTTTTTATGTTTAAAAAAGATGAAGGTGTCAGTGCCCAAAGCCCATTACGAGTACAAACCTTTGGTGGAGGAACTTGGCTTTCTGAGTTCTCAGTATTAACCGGTCTAAATACCGATGATTTTGGTGCGCGTAAAAACTCTGTGTTCTATTTTGTGGTTGATAAACTCAATGAAAGTTTATTCCGCCAACTCAAATCTCAAGGGTATTACACCGTACTGCTCACTCCCTTTAATCGTAACGCCTATCACGCGGGATATGCTTATGAAAAATTAGGGGTAGATGAGATTATCCAGCCACAAGAATTGGGTTATCCGGGGAGTTTAGAAGAGAATTTATGGACTATCCCTACCCAAGATATGATTAATTATCTAAAAGAAATCTTAAAAACACATACAGATAAGCCATTATTTATCTTTTCTTTAACTATGTATGAGCATGGCCCTTATAAAGGCTCACATAGTGATGATTATCAATTAGCTGGTCAGACAGAAAGCCCTGATGCACCGGGTAAATTTAGCCACTATATGGAAAAAATTATTGCCAGTGATCCGGCTATTGAAGATTTTTCTCACTTTGTCGCAAATAGAGAGCGCCCCACCCTGTTTCTTTATTTTGGTGATCATCAACCTAATATTGACCTAAAAAATTATCAATCACCTTTTAGTGATCCAGCACATATTACTCAATTCACCTTAAGGGATAATTTAACGCAAGGAGCAACCCTTTCTACTGGAGAATTAACGGATATTAATTTTTTAGGGGGAATGTTGTTAGAGCGCGCTCGTTTACCTTTATCACCTTACTATAAAGCCAATATTCAAATGCGTCATTTATGCCAAGGCAAATTAAATGATTGTGAGGATGAAAAATTAGTTAATAGTTATAAGAACTATATTTATAACAAATTAAACGTTGCCGGTGGCAAAGATAATTAATTTTCAAATTTACTGATAAAAGGTGATCGGGATTAGTAATCTGTAACAACACGATTATTGACTCGTCCTGATATTGAACAAAAAAGAGGCTGATAACTGGCCTCTTTTTATTTTAATGGTTATATCCACCGGGGCTAACTAATAGTCATTGTGATTATTCTGCGCAAAGGCGGCTAATAAATGTAAGGCTGAAGAGTAATAATCCGTATCCTTAGTTAAATCGACATTTTCAATTGCTGTTTTCATTGTCAGATCTCTTACCGCCATCATACCTGGCGTTAAGTTATAATCGGCGCGCTCTTTACCATCAATACTGATCCACGCAGGCGTCTTATCACGATCAAATTGTTGCCAATAATTCACAAAAGGTTGTAATGCGAGTTTATCTTGTGCCCATGCTAAATAAAGAGGAATGCGAATAGCATCAAAACTAAATCGTGCTGGCCATTTTTCACTCGGGGCAAGATGACCATCAGGGTATAAACTTACCCAATCACTTGGTAATTTATATTTACCAAAACGCATTTTTCTTAATAAGGATTGGCTATCGTTAATTAAATTTTTCCAGCGACTATCATGACTAACTCGATAGAAATCTTTCCATGCCGGAAAGATAAAATAGGAGGGGTTAATGATAATTTCTTCGGGGGTTTTAAAACCATTAATTCCCGGTAAGAGTACACTGTAGTTTTCTGTCTTCACTAAAGTGTGTTCAAGGATCGCATGCTGAATAGAATCTGACGCTGAAAGATAGCTTTCATCATGCCATTTTTCCCCGGCCTTTAATAATGCCCAAGCAATTAAAATATCACCATCTGTTGCATTATTAGGATCGGGTGTATGTTGGTTATTTTCGGGTTCATAACGCCATTTAAATAAGCCAAGATCACCACGATACAGCGACATTGCCGTCCAGTGCCATAATTGTGCAAAGGTTTGGCGATCGTCACTCATAACCGCCATTAACATGCCATATCCTTGACCTTCTGAGTGTGAAATATTTTGATTAGCACTATCAATGACACGCCCCTCGGGAGTAATGTAACGCGCTTTAAATTGTTGCCATCCTGCTTGGGTTTCTGTCGCTTGTGTCATTGGGGATATCATTAACATCACACTTAGTGTTAGCAAAATACCAAGTCGATGAGTCAATCGAGATAACTGTCTTATGGACATTGTCTCTTTCTCCTTCTTTTGCCGACCGCTAAATGAACTCGGTCGGCATACTACTGATTATTGCAAAATAGCCTCAAAAAATTGTCATCACACTGTTATCGACTTCTTTTAGTGTTGGGCGATTATTGGCCATAGTTTGGGATAATACATCTTTTGCATATAACTCTTGTATCCAATGAGCGAACTCTTCTTTCAGTTCGCTATTATGTAAACCATACTCAACAAAGGCTTTCATATAACCGAGTTTATTACCACAATCATGAGATTTACCAACTAAGGTGTAAGCTTCGGCAACCTCTTTTTTCAATAAGAGATCAATAGCATCCGTTAATTGGATTTCGCCGCCAACCCCCGCAGGCAACCCATCGAGTAACGGCCAGATTTCTGCAGAGAAAACATAGCGCCCCACCACTGAAAGATTAGAAGGTGCTTGTTCTGGATTAGGTTTTTCCACAATACGACGAATAGGCGCCCAGTTACCTTGTGGACAAAAAACACCTTGGCAATCAACAATTCCATATTGATGTACTTGAGTGAGTGCGACAGGTTCAACCATAATTTGGCTACGCTCTGTTTTTTGGAAGCGTTTGATCATGGCAGATAAGTTATCATGGCAAGGATCACAGTAGTGAGAATTTAATAGCACATCGGGGAGTAACACAATAAAAGGATTATCACCAATGACAGGGTGAGCACAACAAATGGCATGCCCTAATCCTAATGCTTGCCCTTGGCGAATTTGGATAATTTTTACATTTTCAGGACAAATAGAACGAACTTCTTTTAATAATTTATTTTTTATTCGTTGCTCTAACATATTCTCTAATTCAAAGCTGGTATCAAAATGATCAGCAATTGAATTTTTAGATGAATGTGTCACTAAAATAATTTCTTCAACGCCCGCTTGTGCACACTCTTCAACAATATATTGAATTAAAGGACGATCAACTATCGGTAACATTTCTTTTGGAATGGATTTAGTTGCAGGTAACATACGTGTGCCTAATCCAGCGACAGGAATAACAGCTTTCATCATAATATACTCCTCAAATAATTATTTATATAAAAACAATACATTGTTGTTAATTGAAAATGATTTTCTTTTATTTTCTTTTCTAAAAAACTCTCTATTTAAAATATAAGTATCCCTCTCCAGATAAGGAGATTTTTATTTATTAATAATGATTTTTATTTGAAATATAGTGTTATTTAATACTCTGAATAAAAACCGTATTTATTTCCTCCTTTTTCTTTTATTGCATAAAGCTGTTTATCTGCTGACTTTAATAGTTCAGATAATGTCTTGCCATCCTTAGGGTATTCAGCAATACCTAAGCTAATAGAAGGAACGATTGTTTTTTCTTTATTGATTTTTATCGGTTTTTCCATCCCTCGCCATAGCGATTCGATGATCTCCAATAACAATAAAGAGCAAGAACGTAATCCAGCAGGGAAAAGTACCGCAAATTCATCGCCACCAAGTCGCCCACAGTAAACCTGCTGGCGTTCTAAGGCTAATAAACGCTGCGCTATCTCACATAAAACATGATCACCAATAGCATGGCCATATTGATCATTAATCGTTTTGAATTTATCACAATCAATAATCCCAAGACAAAAAGATGAAGGTGTCGCGATATTTAATCGCTCCTGTTCAATTTTTTCAATAATACTTAGACGGTTAGCCATTCCAGTTAAAGAGTCAATATAGCTTTTATTTAATAAATCATTTCTTAACTTTACTTTATTCGTGATATCTAAACTTAAAAATGCATAATGAGAAATTAGATTATTTTTATCAAAAATTGGAACGATATTAATATCTTCCCATACTTCTTGTTTATTTTTATTTGGGTGTTTTGCCTCTAATCTTATTACCTCTTTATTATCACTAATGTTAGAAAACACATCTTGATTTTCATCAACTAAATAAAACAAGTTATATCTTTTATTTTTTATACTTTCAAAATTAATATGATTAAATTGGCAGTATTTTTTATTAGCGTAGATAATATTACCTTTTATATCTGTTACTATCATCATAAATACATAATTAGTAAATTGCTTTATTAATAAGTCATTAACAATATTATTATTAATTACTAATTCACTCATTTTTTCCTCCTATGCTTATCAATAAAGCATAGTTTTTATTATTTATTTGATGAACTATTCGCATAACGAAAAATAAAGGCATCTTTTGCATCTGTAGCTTGACGGTGCACATGCATTTTATCATTTCCCCCTTGATGAGTAAGCCAGCCTTCATATAGCCCTTCTAATACACTGGCACTCGCTGCACGCCAATTAGCTTCCTCTTCATTTGCTGAAAAATGTGGCCATGCACAGTGAACTAATAGCAACTCACTCATTGCTGGAGAGATAGTCACAAAGCCCCACTTAAACAGTGTTAAAACTTGATTAATATGTGATTCTAATGACTGGATATTTTCGCTATCAGGTAATGGGTAACGTTGAGCGATATCTTTCCCGATATCTCTTAATTTATTTTCGGCCTGCGTAATATCGTTATCACTAACTATTTGAAAAAATAATAGTTGTGTCAGATCTTGCCAACCGCTTTCAAAAGGTAACTGTAATATATCGCTATCATGTTGGTTCATTACTTATCTCCTTAATTATTTAGATAAAAAGTCTGGGGTGTATTTTAGATATAACCACATATTATCTTCAGCATAATCACCCGATGTATCATGAGATAAGCTGAGTCCTAATTCTGACTCTTTATTTAAATAATATTTAGCATCGAGCCCTAAACGATAGGTAATATTGGTTTCATCTTGCTCTTCATAACGAGATTTAATACGTGAGTCACTCGTATGACGTTTGTTTAACGCATTTTGCATATAAGCATGGGTTGGAAAATAATCACTCCCCTTTTGCTTGTAACTCTGTACCCCTATCGCACCATTTAGCGATACCTCTCCTTTTTCAAAACGACGGGTATAAGCAACAGGCAAAGAGACAGCGACATAATCTTGTGGGCTGAAGTACCCCCCATGCCCTAATGAGAAGTAATTTTGGTTGTTTTTAAAGTTCATATAGTCCACATGAACACCTGCTTTGACTTCTTGTTGCTCATCTTTGTAGAAGTTTGCATAAGAGCCAAGCCAAACTTTTACCTCTTCATTACTTTCAACACTTTTCCCTTGGTAGTTATAGTATCCCCCACCAATATAAGCACCGACTTTGCCATCATCCCATGCATATTGCGCTTTAGCACCATTACGCGTGACCTGTCCCCAGGTTTCTCCCGTTATAGGATCGGTACGTCCCATATAGGAAAGTAAGCTATCTTTAATCGCTCTACGCTCTGCGGTTAATGTTAACTGTCCATTTTGGCCAATTTTTGGTGAGTAAGTCAGTCCACCAACAATAGTGGAACTATCTTTATTCAAAGGTGTTGTTCCAACATCAAAACGTGTATTGTGATCAGATAAAACCAATCCTAATTCAACACCTGAAGCCCGCTGGCTTCCCGCATCATCTGCGTTTATTTTGTTCTTTTCATCATGATTCTCACTGTTTTTCGCAAAACGTTCAGCATGCTGCAATTGCCCCGAGCCAAAGCGATTAGCGCGCTCTCCAGAAGCCGTACCGCTGGTGATTGAAACGGGATTAATATTAAATTGCCAGCGCCAATCTTCACCAGGAACACTTGAGATAGAAATCGGTGCCGATATTTCAGTCAAATTTGATAATCCCTTATCACCATTACGATGACGAATAGCAATACCACCTTGTACCCAAGGAGATATCTGCTGCTCTAATTGACGAATGGAGCGTTGAACCGCAACCATCTGTTTATCTTCATTTATAGATCCAGTCATCACACTATTTTCACTCTCTAGTGCCATTAACTGCCCTGCTGCGGTATTCACCGTACCTGTTGTGTTATTTGTCGTTTGCCATTGTGCGCTACGCAATAACGCCAATGCCTGACGATTTTCACCGTTTAATTGCGCTACTTGTGCTGCTTGTAATAGATAAGCAGGTTGTGAAGATGTCGGTATTTGTTGTAACAGTGTTTTGGCTTTACGACCGTCTTTTTGCGCCAGAGCAACTTCAATTTGTGCTTGAAGTAATTTGCTATCTCTCCCTTGCTGTTTTTCAAGGTAAGAGAGAATTTTATTTGATTGCTCTGGCATAGATTGCGCTAAATACACACGACTTAAAGCCATTAATAAGTCTGGATCATCAGGACTTACCTTTAATGAGGTGACGAGAGTTTGATAAGCGGCTTTGATTTCACCTTTTTCCCGTAAACTATCCGCTTGCGCAACATTTGTCAGTATAGCTAAACGTTGTTTCTCGGCTGCTGGCGTTTGTTGCTGTAATGCGGGATCATTAATCAAGCTCGAGGCTTGTGCATAACGTCCTAACGCATTAAACACATTGATATGCCCTGCATAATTTCCCACGGAGCCTTTAGTCCCTTTAGCCAGATCATTTTCAATCAATCGCAGTGCTTCATCTTGTGCACCACTATTTACCAGTTTTTCAGCTAATTCCCCTACATCATTTGGATAATCAGCCACTTGGTTGATTAAAGGGCGCAGCGTATTGCGCATCGCAACGAGATTGCCCGTTTTATAGTAACGCTCAGCTTGTGTCAGTTGACGATAAAAACGCGCTCTCTCTAATAACGCTTTTTCCGCCTCAGTTTGTTGAGGTTGATTGTTCAGTAGGGTAAAAACTTTATCCCACTGTTTTTGTTCAACATAAAAGAGCGCTGCAATATAATTGGCATCACATGTTTGACGACGTTCAAGTTGTAAAATGAGCTGATCCGCTTGCGTTTTATCACCTTCGGCTATCATTAAACGGGCTAAATCAAGGTATACCCAATTATTTTGCGGGTTTTTACGTTGTGCCTGAGTTAATAATTGTCTTGCCTGAGTGCGATGACCATTTTCTAACGCCTTTTGCGCATCACGACGTAATCTTTCTGATGGATCAGTATTTGCCGTTAATTTTTGTCGTAAAGATGCGGGTTGTTTTGCTACTAACTGCTCAGCTTGGCTGTTTTTTCCTTGTTGAATAAGCAAGTAGTAATATGCGGAAATAACTTTTTCATTTTGACTATGCTGTTGATATAGTTCAGATAATAGCTGATAAGCAGCAGGTAAATTACCTTGTTTGCGCAATAAATCCGCTTGCAATAAATGTGCTGATAATCCTTTTTCACCCGATGAGTGAGTTAAAGGTAATAATTTATCCAGTGCTTGCTGAGTATTACCTTGCTTAGCTTGTCGTTGCACTTCTCGTAATTGAGAATAAAAACCCGCATCCTCTGCTTGTTGTTTCCATTTTTGCCCTTGTTCCCCCCCTGACTGAGAGGCTTGGTTTAATAACTTTTGTCCGGTTGCCAAATCACCTGAACGTAGAGCCACATAACCTAATCCTGCTAACGCTTGAGCATCTTGACTATCGACCGTTAATGCTTGTTTAAAGTAAGTTGTTGCTTGCTTTAGGTTGCCTGTGTTTAGCGCTTCATAACCTGCTTGTCGGGCATTACCTTGTATTGCTCCTTGGTAATGCTGTGCAATAGCTTTATCGTTAGGATTAGTTTGTAGATAAGATTGATACAGCCCTTCATCATCAGGACGTACATTAAGCCATAGTAAGGCTTGTCTTAATCCATTTTTCGCCGTTTCATCACCAGAAATCTTACTTAAAATAGCAATCCCTTCACGGCGAGTTTCTTCGTTATAAGTTAATGTTAATCCTAATGCTTTTTGTGTTTCTTTATTATCTGGCATCCGCTGAGCACGTTGTTTTAACCCAGCAATCGCTTGTGGCAACATTGCCGGTATTCCAGCCATAGTTTGATAATATTCAAGTGATAGCGTATCAGGTGGTTCATGTGTGACAAATAAGCGCTGATAGGCTTTTATTGCCTCTTCATGTTGCCCTTTTTGGGCTAATTCTCTCGCGTAACCCAATTGTTGTTCACTAAATTGAGATGAGCGAATATTTTTTAATCCCGCAATACGCGGATCTTGAGGTGCAATCCGTGCCAGTTTTTCACGCCAATAGCTGGCTTGTTTTTCATTTCCTTGTTGCGCAGTAAAAAAAGCCATTAAATACAGCGCATCTTGATTATTATTTTCCATGATCAGCACTTTTTGTAGCGCTTCAATAGCACGTTCATCATGCGCTTTTCCATGCCAGTAATTTGCTTGCTCTATTAACGAGCTGACAATATTCGCATCTGTTGCATTAGCAAGCGTGGAATGGGTAACGCCTAATAAGCAACTGGCATAAATCACTTTAACAATCATATTAAGTGTCTGTTTTTTCATTTTATTCCCCCTATTTATCAACATGACGCTTTGATATTTCACTCAGGCGACGCGTTGAGCGGCGTTGTAACCAGCAATAAACCACGCTCCCTGTTAGCGCACAAAAACCGACTGCCAACATGCCAAGCAAATAGACATGTCTGGTGCAATACCAAAGAAATTGCTGTAATAGAGGCAGGTCTCCCTGTGAAAAATGTTCTCCTAAATGGAAGCTCATCACCGTATCTTGACCACTAATTAAAGTCAGATCCCCTTTAATAGCGGCATTGACATTTGCATGGTTCAAATCACCAATGATGTTTTTAATTGAGTCATTACCTTTTGCAGTCACTAAAACAACCACACGATCTTTAGCCCAAGGAGAGATAAAACTCATCATTCCCCGCCAATCATTTAACGGAGCAAGATAATTTGCCGCATCACTACTTGGTGATAATGGATCACCGGCTAACCAACTTTTAGCTTTATCTATCAATGAGGGAGATTGGATCTCAAGTTGGTTATTTATAAAAGAGAAGGTTTTTTGTGAAAAAGCACTTGGCAAAAAGCCGTTACTACCTAACTCTCCAATCGCCAAGATATCTTTTTGTGCTAACTGATTTTTTTCTAAGGCTTGCGCACCAAGAAAAACAGAAATATAAGAAACAGGTGTACCGGTTGAATAGCCCGATCTCGCCATTAAATTAACTAACGTATATAGCTCTTCAGTTGTGGGGTTTTCTGGCAATAATAATGTGGTTTGAGAAAAATCTGCCCGGCGACTAAATGGGAACGATGCACCTGAAAAATAGGCTAAATTAGGCATTCTGGAATAGTGCCACGTATTTTTAAATTGTAAGGTTGATTGCGGATCAATACGACTAATCAATCCTTGGCCATCCGTTAAAATACAGGGTGCATCATCATATTCACGTAAATCAAAATAGAACTCTAATTGATTTTGACTGTAGATTTGTCGTGGATCTAAATAAAGCGTACTACTTTGCTGTGCACTCTCCATCCCTAACCACTGCCTTAATATTCCTAATGGCTCTGAACGAGAAGGATATAACGCACCAATAAATTGATGGTTTAAAGATGCAATTAGCGAAGAGCGACGGCTATTTATTTTATCTGAATGAGGAAAAACATATTGCAGATCTAAAGGTAGCGCATCTCCATCCCACCAAAAGAGATCGGGTGAGACACGAAACGAAAATTGATTAGGAGCATGATTTATTCCTTGGCGAGTAAAATCATCACGACCATGAGCTATCTCACCCAATGTTACGGGATGATTGGTATTTAACCAACGTGGGGCATCATAATCCTGACGTACCGGAATATGTTGAGCAGCAACCGTTAATTGGTCATTTGGTGGTAATTTGCCACTATTTAATGCCCATGCAGCTTGACGTAATGTTTTTTCATCATCACCGCTAATCAGTAATAATTTAAATACGGGATCAACAGGGTTATCGACTATTGTGAGCTGCCCATTTTTTCCTGATGGTAAGGTAATACCTGCAATAGTCTGTCCGGCATAACCAATTAAAACACCATCGCTATCAGGTAGTTGATTCATTAATACAGGTAAATCTATTTGTTTAATATCATGACTAAAACTACCAAACCAAGAAGCAGCAATAGCGGCAGCTGTTACCTGCCCATTATCTGGTTTATCGGCTAAAACAATAGGTAACGAGGTCGCTGTCATTCTGTCAGGATCAAAGAACGGTAGGGGCAGTCGTTCCAAGCTATACCCGCCATTAATCCAACGACCTCGATAATTTAATGATGAATCGGGCGAAATCACCAAACTTAACTCATCAGCTAAAGGAGGCATACACTGCTTTTCATCTAAAGCATCGCGACTGGCAAGGCGAAAACTCAAGTTGTTTACATTGGTCAACATCATTTCAGGGATTTCTAACATATACTCATGTTCTTGCTCACCTTCTTCTAAAGGCAAAAATCCCATAGGTTGACCATTTAGCATCAAATGTAACGTTTGATCGGCTTGCACTAATCCCGATGAAGCTTTCACTTTCATGGTGAGTGTCGCACTATCGATAAACAGATCATTTGCCATACGAAATGTCACGCCGGATAATAAACGTCGACCGGATAATACTATTGGTGATGGACTCCCCATTTGAGCTAATGTTAACTGCTCTTCAATATTACGCGCCTCGGAGAGTGCAACATCATCAAATAGTTGCGTACTTACTGTGGGTTGTAGTGGCGGATGAGTATAAGATGTTGGCTCTGGTAATACTTCACCATCTAGCTCTAGCATTCCTGTTGTCGCATAGCAAAAATGAATACTCGCCATGGCAATAACCGTCAGACTTAGTATTGATGTCAGTTTCTTTTTCATACCTAGTCATCCCCATTAATAGATTGCACAGAGAGAGAGGTTTTTGTTCTTTTTACCGGTGCTTTTACTTTTTGACGACGACCAAAGAACAACTCAAAAATACAGCCAGTGATAGCACCTAACTCTTTTAATGGTTTGTCTTGATATTGTGTTTGATGAACCCAAGCATCTGCTCGACCAAAGATCACCCGTACTAACTTACGGCGTAGATTTAAATCCATTGGTAAAAAAGCGAGACGTAACTGGCTATTTTCTAAACTGACCATTTCCACAGGAAGCGTAACAACATCACGTTGCACCATTAACGTAATGCTATTAACGGTACGCTGGCGTAATTCAGCTATTTTATTAATCGCAATACGCACTCCCCCCATAGAAATATCTTCAGTGGTAGTTTGTAATTCAGCGCCATCATCAAAATGTAAAGTGATAGGAAGTGATGCCTTAATGCGGGTATTTTTACGAATTTGGCGTGTTTCTTTACCTACTGCGATCGATGCCAACACAATAAATAAACTATAAGTTGCCCAAACCAAATTCAATACAATGACTAAAGGGTCGATGCCTTGAAAATCATTTAATAAATAACGAATGATGACCCATGAAATACCCATAACTAGAAGCAGAGCAGTAATAATCAAAGGGCGTACCGTTAGATAATCCATATAGCTTTTATCAAGCAAATCGCCTTTATCAGTGACATTAAATTTACCTAATTTAGGCGAGACTAAACTGAGCAATGTAGGCAGTACTAAACTAAATGCCATCACTGTTTCATAGATTTCTCCCCAGAAAGAATAGCGATATTTACCAATATTTCGTGAGTTTACATACACCGACATAATTAAATGTGGTAATGCAAAGGCAAAAATCATACTGGCAGAAGAGGCGATAATATTGAGGTTGAATAACATAAACAGTAAAGGTGCGGTTAAAAAGATAATCCGAGGCAATCCATACTGAAAATGCATCATCGCATTGAGATAACATAACCGCTGAGGAAACGTTAAGCCACGGCCTAACATAGGGTTATCAACACGAAAGATTTGTGTCATTCCTCTAGCCCAACGAATACGTTGATTAACATGTAATGCTAAACGCTCTGTTGCTAGACCTGCAGCTAAAGGAATATCAATAAATGCCGAATTCCAACCTAAACGTTGTAATTTTAATGCCGTATGGGCATCTTCTGTGACTGTCTCAACCGCAATACCACCAATTTCTTCTAGGGCGCTACGACGCATTACCGCACATGAACCACAGAAGAAGGTTGCATTCCAATTATCATTACCTCGTTGAACAGGTCCATAAAAAAGTGCACCTTCGTGAGGGCCGTTTTTGGCGGCACTTAAATTACGTTCAAAAGGATCGGGTGAATAAAAATAGTGTGGTGTTTGCACCAAAGCTAATTTTGGATCTTCAAGGAAATAACCCACCGTTGCCTGTAAAAATATACGGGTAGAGATATGGTCACAATCAAAGACGCAAATAAGCTCACCATCAGTTAATGCCATTGCGTGATTTAGATTACCTGCCTTAGCGTGATCGTGCTCTTCACGCTCAATATAAGTCACACCAACATCATTGGCGAATTGTTTAAACTCTTCACGGCTACCATCATCCAAAAGATAAACTTTCATTTTATCTTTTGGATAATCAATACCTTGTGCAGCTAAAACCGTATCACGTACCACATCTAAACTTTCGTTATATGTGGGTACATAAATATCCACTGTTGGCCATAACGAGATATCTTTTGGTAATGGCGCTATTTTTCTATTTAATGGCCAAGCTGTTTGGAAATAACCTAAAACTAAAATAATCCAAGAGTAGATCTCAGCCAAAAATAATCCTGTACCCAATATCCCTTCAATAGAGGTATTAAAATTAAGTGTGTGGGTTGCTCGCCAATACAGATAACGTGTAGACATTAACAATGATAAAAAAATCATTGTTAATAATCGTTTTTTTGACTTTTTAGAGCCAATAATAAATAACAGCAGAATATTAATTATACCAAATATATATTGTTGTTTAGCACTCATTGGCATAACAATAAGCGAAAACATTGTTATTAATAAAAAAACTGTTATTAATAGTTTAAATAATTTATTCATAACCCCGTACCTTGCCATTGCTATTATTTTCTTTTTTAAGAAAAAATTCATTCTTGGTACGATAGACCAATAAATTCTTTTAAAAAAAGAAAATACCAATAGCTATAAATTGACATAAGTCAATATTATTTATATTTAAGAGCTTGTTTAATTAGCTGATGCAATAAATAAAAATATCTTTTGCAATGAGAGCTTTTCATTTACTAGGCACTTATCTGTGGTTTTTTTTTCAAATAACTGATTATCTAGCAAACACTTACTTTGCTTATTAACTCTATTTTTTTCTTTTACTTCCGAGGCTAAATCTTGTGAATAAGAAAGAGAAGTCGCTATATTAGCTGTTTGTTTTTGTCTCTTTTTAACTTTAGATATATTCAAGAACTCTTCATTATCCCCTGATAGGGAGTCTTTATTATCCTGTTGATTTATAACACTATTACTAATATTACAGGCTATATTACCTGTCGTTTGAGAAGAGAAATCTTGAAAAGTAAACCCCTCTTCCTGAAACTTATTTTTTAAATTATCTATATCATCATACATAATATGAACCCTTAAATAATCGCACCTAATACCTTGTCAAACAATTAAAAACCTCACCAAGATAAGGATACAAAAACAATTAAAATAAGCTTATTTAAAAGCTAACACCTAAGAGTTGCAGGACAACTTTCATTTATTTATACAAACCTAAATCATGCAGAGTAATTTTACTTGTAAAATATTTCATCTAATAAAAAGACACTGTCTAATTGTAAGTAATGATTATTTAATTTGAATTGTATAATTATTTTAATAGGAAATACAACGCCTTCAAAATAACTATTTTTCGCTCAGATTGTATTTTATCTAACTGTGTATTTTTACTTAATACAATGTTAATGAAAAACACAAAAAAAAAGTCTCTTTTTAACGTAAAAAAGCAGGTTAATTCCCCATCTAATAACGTAATAAAACTAATAACAAATTGTATAAATTTTATAAAAATAAAATCCTGTAATTATTACCTTGTAATATGATTTATTCTAAGAAGAAAAAACATTGAGAAAAGTAATATGAAATTTTTCAGCTACTGATCTTTTTTAAATGTAAAATATGGCTCACAAAGCAAAATGCGATGTTGTTTTTTTGTGTTGATCATCATCAAAAAAAGACACATTTTTATAAGCGAAAAGTGTATTTTTTTCATAGAGTAGCTAACACATTGTCATGCTATAAAAAGAAAATAACTTTATTTATTCAGACCCATTAAGATAATCTAAAAAAAATAACTTAAAAGAGATGATTTAATAACAATATTCTTTATTGTTTATTAATAGGAAAAACAACTATCATTAACCATAAAATCAGGATAATTAACCAAGATTATATTTTACGTATTAAATAATATTGTTAATAATACTTAATAAAAAGAATAAATATACTAGATACGAATACATTAATTAACTTTAACACTATAATAACAATGAATCTTTAACTGACTGATTTATAATAAATAATGCACACCTTGTAGATACTATTACTATATACAAGTATTAATACGTATATTTTTGTTTTTTTATATCATTAAATAGCACTTAACTACGTTTTTATACTAATAAAAATACATCAAATAACAACCATCTATTTTAGATATAATGTTAACGATAACATTTTCGGAACCACTCCTTTTAAGAGTATTCCTATCATATTAATCCATATTTTCTTTATTAAAATCTAAAAACTAGTCATTTTATGATAGTTTTTTCTATTAAAAATGGGGTTAGAAAAAACGTTTCACCTCCTGACAAGATCACAAAATGCGCTTATCTACGATTGTTTCTATGCTATCTTTAATAAATAGTGATAAATCTTATAATCTGTGGAAGTAATAGACAGAGAAAAAACGCGTTAACTGAAGTGATGACCATTAAGCACCATAGCTTCTTCTCTATTTAATTAAGCTACGGATTACATTTACAGGATAACTAAGAGACTGATATGTATTATGGTTTTGATATGGGCGGCACAAAAATCGAGCTCGCCGTTTTTGATAAAGATCTGACTCAAGTATGGCAAAAACGTGTACCAACGCCAAAGAATGATTATCAAGCTCTATTAAATGTTTTTAAAACACTCACTTTAGAAGCTGATAATGATTTAGGCTGTAAAGGAAAAATAGGTATCGGTGTTCCTGGCATCGTCAACGCAAAAGAAGGAACTGTATTTACCACCAACGTGCCTGCTGCCAAATATAAACCGATGATCCACGATCTGGCTAATATTCTTGAACGCCCCGTCAAAGTTGAGAATGATGCTAACTGTTTTGCCTTATCAGAAGCATGGGATCCTGAATTTCATCATTATCCTTCAGTACTGGGTTTAATATTAGGTACGGGTGTTGGCGGTGGTTTTGTCATTGATGGCAAAGTACTCTCTGGTAAAAATGGTATTGCCGGTGAAATAGGTCACATGAATCTTAATGTAGATGCTGATAATGTGATTGGTGAGACCATGCCAAAAATATTGTGTGGTTGTGGTAGAAAAGCCTGCTTTGAGACTTATTTATCTGGTCGTGGTTTTGAACGTATGTATAAAGCCTTTAATGGCTCACCACAAAGAGCGGTAGATATCGTTGCACAATATTATCAAGGTGATGAACAGACCCAACAGCATGTTGACCGCTATATGAAAGTATTAGCAATTTACCTTAGTAATATTCTGACTGTACTTGACCCACATTTAATTGTTATTGGTGGCGGTTTATCACAATTTGACGCACTGTATACCTTATTACCGGATTATCTCTCACATTGTGTATACGGTAATACACAAATTCCAACAATAGAAAAAGCACGTTATGGTGATGCGGGTGGAGCAAGAGGAGCTGCCTGCTTAAATTTATTAGACTGAATATAATAGAAGAAGAGCCATCTAACAGAAAGGCTCTTCTCTTTACAGTAGATTCATAAATAAAGGTCATCACCTACAATAAAGGCTTATCGTTATGGATCGTCTCTGGCTAAAAAGAAGAATTTATATTCTCGGTGGTTTAACTATCCTTCTTTTCTTATTACAAATTATAGGGAGCCTCTTCCCTGTCCATCTTCTTCAATATGGTA
The DNA here is from genome assembly GCF_963885725.1 of Proteus sp. G4380. Lineage (NCBI taxonomy): Bacteria > Pseudomonadati > Pseudomonadota > Gammaproteobacteria > Enterobacterales > Morganellaceae > Proteus > Proteus sp. G4380. The sequence goes on along the minus strand of NZ_CAWPAV010000136.1, from coordinate 2,083 downwards.
TTATTCCAAGAAGCAGCGAAGGTTTATTCGGTATCTTTATTTCACCTTTTATTCATGGCTCATGGTCTCACCTTTTTAGTAATTTATTACCTTTTCTTATACTTAGCTTTTTATTGATGACACAGTCATTACGAGAATATTGCTATTCAAGTATTTTTATCATTATCATCAGTGGGTTATTAGTTTGGTTGTTTGGGCGTAACGCTATTCATGTCGGTGCAAGTGGGTGGATCTTTGGATTATGGTCACTGCTAATTGCCCATGCTTTTACTCGCCATAAAATTATCGATATCGTCATCGCCTTATTTGTGCTGTTTTATTACGGCTCTATGGCTTATGGATTAATCCCCGGGCAATTAGGGGTTTCTACAGAATCACATATCGCGGGCGTTATCTCTGGGTTGCTTTATGCTTGGTGTGCAAGAAAAATCATTCGTCGGAAAAGCCGTGTAGTAGAAATAATAAAATGAAATAATTACACCATCATTTATCAATAACAAGTTGATAAAATTGATATATTAATACCAATATTTACTTTAATATGCATTTTTATAGGAAGAATTGAACTAGAATTAATCTATCTCTAAGTGAATGTTTAAACCAATAAGCGAGCCTATTATGAAAAAAATACTAGTTTTATTAATTGGTAGTACATTGGCTTTTGCATCTCAAGCCAATTCAAACCAACAAAATAGTGGTGGTTTTGTTGCCCCACAAAGCGCTATCACCACCACAGAGCAAGGTGGATTTAAAGGTCCTTCAATTAGCGAAACCACCGTTGCTAAAGCAAAAACACTTTCAGATGATACTTGGGTTATTTTAACAGGCAAAATCACCAAAAAAATTGGTGATGAGCTTTATGTTTTTGAAGACACAACAGGTGCTATTAATGTTGAAATAGACCAAAAAAGATGGCGTGGTCAAACCGTTACGCCTGAGAATACCGTAAAAATTGAAGGTAAGATCGATAAAGAGTGGACAAGTACTGAAATCGATGTAAAACAACTGAGCATTGTTAAATAACTATACTCTTTAAAAAGACACATAAAGATTAAAACATTATGTGTCTTTTTATTTATTCCCTTCTTTTATCCTTATCCATTGATGCTTCCTTCATCAATTTACCATTGAACTATGAACAATATAGCGCCACCATTTTATTGTTATCTCCGCCACAAAAGCTTTTTTGATTGTTTTTATTTTAAGTAAGAAAAAATACTTAAATCACGTAATTATTAAATATTTTTTATAAAAAAACAAAACACATCAAAAAATGACGGCTATAATTTGATAAATTACTATACCGCCATAGGAGGATGTATGTTTAAAAAATATTTATTAGCAATTTCTTTATTAGCATTATCCAGCGGTACTACTTTAGCAGCTAACCCTATTGCTAAATTAAAAGTCACAGGAAGGATCAAGCCTCCGACTTGTACTATCAATAATGAAGAGCAAGAAGCCACAATCATCTACAACTTTGATATCACTCCAGGTCTTTTCCCTGAAAAGGGTGACTTAAAGTTAGCAGGTCAATCAAAAAACATTGTTATTTCTTGTGATTCAAGTACTTATTTAGCTTTTGTTGCAACAGATAATAGATTAGGAACACAGAGCCAAGAAAGTGAAGCCTTCTTTGGTTTAGGTCACTATCAATTTAAAAATAAAGATGATGGAAAAAATGCAGAAACAAAAGTAGGCTATTACACCATCAATATCAGCAATGCCACTGTCAAAAAAGAAGATGGTAGTAAGTTTGAAAAAGCTTATATCAAATCTAACAACGCCACGACATCAGTTCCTAATACATTAATTCATAAACAAAGTGAGTATGGTTGGGCTTTGCCTGGTAAGACATCTGTTGCAGGAAAATCTTTTGCTGCTGACTTTGAAGTCAAACCCGTCATTAATAGCCAAATGAAAAAAATCGAAGGCGAAGCTGAATTAGATGGCTTAGCCACTTTGACATTTCAATTTGGTATTTAATATTAATAAAGTGTAAGGTATTTAACAATTATCTTACACTTTTTATTATATGTTTTTTCATTCATTATAATAAGACTCGTATTTAAATACTCAAACA
>NZ_CAWPAV010000135.1:0-8351 GCF_963885725.1 Proteus sp. G4380 | reverse complement strand
CTATCTTTATCCTCAATGGCATTCGCCAGATAAATATATTTTCAGTATGAAAATAAACTTAACCTAAATTTATATCTGGAGGATATTATGGGATCTTTTTTATTAAAAAAAGCCGTTGGGTTATCTAATATTTCTGATTTATTAGATAAAAGCGGGATCTTCTATAACTATTCAACCAAAGTATTACCTTCTTTTGATTATGATACCGCAGGAAAACATATAGCCCGTGAAGATTCCACTTGGAATGGCAAATATGTTATTGGGCAACCCGCTGAGGTGACTTATTCATTCCCAAAATGGGAAGGCAAATTTAATCAATTTGGTAATAAGAATCCTTATGAATTTAATGAATTACAAAAAGAGCATGCAAGAAAATCTTTAGATGCATGGTCTGACATTGCAAATATTAAATTTACTGAAGTTGCTGTTGGGAATGTTGATGGAATGAAGGCTTCTGACGTAAAAACAGATATTACTTTTGGTAATATCTATGATCCCAATGGCACATTTCAGGCTTATGCAACATTGCCTAATACCTATGCTTATGGAAAAGATCTTTCTGGCCAAGCATGGTTTAGTGATTATCATTATGCAGGTAATACTACACCAGAATTGGGTAATTATGGTCGTTTAACTATTATCCATGAAATTGGTCATACACTGGGTCTTATGCATCCTGGTGATTATAACGCAGGTCAGAATGTTCCAGGTTATTTAAAATCTGATTATGCGGAAGATAGTCGCCAATATACAGTAATGAGCTATTGGGATGAATATGAAACAGGCGCCCACTTCCAAGGTGCTTATGCCGGAGCCCCTCTCCTTCATGATATTTCTGCTATGCAATATCTCTATGGCGCAAATACGACTACCAGAACAGGTGATGATGTATATGGTTTCAATTCAAATACTGGGATTGATTATTATACGGCTACTGATAGCAATGATAAATTAATTTTCTCTGTATGGGATAGTGGTGGTAACGATACATTTGATTTCTCAGGCTTCTATCAAGATCAACTGATTGATTTACGTGCTGGGAACTTTTCTGATGTGGGGGGATTACAGAAAAATGTTTCTATTGCACAAAATGTTACCATAGAAAATGCAATTGGTGGTTTTGGTAATGATATTATTCATGGTAATGATGCTGATAATACTCTTATTGGAGGCGAAGGAGACGATATTATCTATGGCCATAGTGGTAATAACACTATTTATGGTGGTCGTGGACAAGATACATTACATGGTGGCACAGGAAGCAATACCTTTATTTATAAAGAAATTGCAGATTCTTTAGTATCAGCCGCAGATAAAATAATGGATTTCAAAACCGGTATTGATAAAATTGATTTATCAACATTAATTCAAGATACATTTAGTAGCAAAATTCTTAACTTTGTTGATAATTTTACAGGAAATGCTGGCGAAGCAACTCTTAGCTATAATGAAGTAACCAATGCTTCTGAATTAGCCATTAATGCTTATGGCTATAATTATAATCCTGATTTTAAAATTGATATCGTAGGTTTTGTTAATTACGAAACTGATTTTATTGTTTAAGTCATAGTTGGGTAGGAGAAAGTTATTTCTCCTACTCTCTTTTGCTTTAAATGAAGCTATTTTGATATTCATAATAATAAATAAAGTGAAAATAGACGCTTCTTTAAGACCAACAAAAGATATTTAGTACTAAAAATAGACAAATTAAATCAGGAATACCACATGCCACAAATAAAATATAATAACGAGATAACAAGTATCATAAAAGAGAGACGAAAAGTTTTTCTCTCTATTGGGCTATTTACCGCTTTAATTAATATATTAATGTTAGTCCCTTCTATTTATATGTTACAAGTTTACGATCGAGTATTACCATCAGGTAATGAAATGACACTATTGATGCTAACAATCATTATGTTAGCTCTTTTTATCTTTATGGGAGGATTAGAATATTTAAGAAGCATTATTGTTATACGTATGAGTAATAAATTAGATTTATCACTTAATTCACGCATTTATACTGCAGCTTACCGAGAAAAATTAAACAAAATAGCGAATATTAATCCAACGTTAGCATTAACAGATCTAATTACTTTACGACAATTCATTACTAGTCATGCCATATTCACTTTCTTTGATCTACCTTGGTTCCCTATTTACCTTTTAGTTATTACTTTATTTAATCCTTGGTTAGGATTATTTGCACTTTGTGGTGCCCTTATCTTATTTGCTTTGGCTATCCTTAATGAATATCTATCTAAAAATCATTTAAAAAAAGCGAACAATTTTGCCAATCAAGCACAACTAATACAAAGTCATCATTTAGAACATCCACAGACTATCGAAGCGATGGGAATGCTTAGTCAATTACGTAAACAATGGCAAACCTCTCATTTCAAATATTTACAAGCACAAACACAAGCCAGTGATAATGCAGCTGGTATTAACGCTATCACAAAAGTAACACGTATGGCATTACAATCTTTAATGCTAGGTTTAGGGGGATGGCTTGCTATTGATAATACTATCAGTCCTGGAATGATGATTGCCGGTTCAATACTTTTAGGTCGAGCATTAGCCCCTATTGAGCAAGTGATCAATGTATGGAAAAGTTGGGATAGTAGTAAAGCAGCCTACAATCGATTGACAACTTTATTAAAAACATACCCTCAAGAAAATAAAAAAATGGCCTTACCTAAGCCTCAAGGCCAATTACTTGTTAATATCGATGAAGCCGTGTATCCACACAGTGACAGAATATTACTAAATAATATCAATTTTGCTCTATTACCGGGAGATATACTAGGTATTATTGGCCCGAGTGCTTCTGGTAAGTCTTCTTTAGCAAAATTTATTGTCGGTATATGGCAGGTCAAAAAAGGCATTGTGCGATTAGATAATGCGGATATCTTTCAGTGGAGTAAAGAAGAAATTGGCCCACATATTGGTTATTTACCTCAAGAAATCGCCCTTTTCCCCGGCACTATCGCTGAAAATATTGCACGCTTTACTGAGGTTGATCCTCAAAAAGTGATCCAAGCCGCCAAAATGGCACATGTACACGAGATGATTTTACGCTTTCCTCAAGGATATGAAACCCAAATTGGTGCTCACGGTGAAGGATTATCCGGCGGACAAAAACAACGTATTGCATTAGCCAGAGCATTATATGGCGATCCCACGTTAGTTGTCTTAGATGAGCCAAATTCTAATTTAGATGATTTAGGTATTAGAGCGTTAACACAGGCGATCGAAACATTAAAACAGCATAAAAAAACCGTTATTTTAATTACCCACCAAAAACAGCTACTTTCTGTCACCAATAAATTATTAGTGATATTTGATGGAAACACCAAATTATTCGGTCCAACGGCGTCTGTTATTGCTGAATTAAATAATCCAACTATCACAAAAACGGCAAACACTATTTCTTCAACACCAGCAACCTCAAATAACGCTTAATTTTTCGGAATTGATCATGACTATAGAAAAAAATATTATACCACTGTCAGAAAAAATTTCAGATGATCCAAAGAAATTTCTCGTTATTGGATGGACTGTGGTTTTATTAGGCTTAGCAATTTTTATTTTTTGGGCTGCTTTCGCGCCCCTTGATAAAGGCGTTCCTGCAATAGGAAACGTAGTAATATCGGGGAATAAAAAAAGTGTACAATCTTCTGTTGAAGGTATTATTACTCATATTTTTGTAAAAAATGGTGATCCGGTATCTGCCGGACAAACCCTGATACAACTAAGCCCTCTTCAATCTCAAGCCTTAGTAAAATCGTTATCAGAGCAATATGATAATTTACTGATCACTCAACAAAGATTATATGCTGAACTTAATCAACAAACTTCATTTAAATTAAATAATAACGAGAAATACTATTCATCTACTGAAAATAGAGAGAAGTTATTACTACAACAAAATCGTTTATTAAATGAAAAAAGTGCAGAATTAATAAGTGAAATAAATGGTTATAAAGCAGCTATCGATGGCATTACTAGTCGCCTAACCCATCTAAAGCGCTCAATTCAGAATAAAAAGAGTCAAATTAGTAATCTACAAAACCAGCTTAATGATTTACAAATTTTAGCTAATGAAGGATATATTCCTCGTCACCGATATCAAGAAATGATAAGAGAATTAGCTGAAAATAATAATCAACTTAACGAGACTTTTGGGCAAATAAGCGCATTAGAAAAGCAAAAATTAGAATATGAGCAAAGAATATTGCAACGTAATGCTAATTACTACCAATTAGCTCGAACAGAGCTAAATAAAATACAATTACAAATCAGTGAAACAGAAAAACAACTTATTATAGAAACAGATAAATTAGCTAAAATGGCAATTATCGCACCGATATCGGGTACTGTGATGGATCTTTCTGTTTTTACCCAAGGTGGCTTTGTAAAAACAGGTCAGACATTGATGGATATAGTGCCTGAAGATCATCAACTTGTTATTGAAGCGCGTCTTGCTCCGCATCTTATTGATAAGGTAACTCCTGGCCTTCCCGTTGATTTGATCTTTAGTGCCTTTAATCAAAATACCACGCCAAAAATTCCTGGTGAAGTAACGATTATTTCTGCCGATAGATTAATTGATGAACGAACAACTGAGCCATATTATCAAGTTCTTATTAACATAAAAGATTATACATTATTAGCAGATAATAAAAATAAATTGAAAGCAGGTATGCCCGTTGATGTATTTATTAAAACTGGCGATCGCTCATTATTAAATTATCTTTTCAAACCAGTATTGGATAGGCTCCATACTTCATTAACGGAAGAATAATGATGCTAATAAAAAAACTTTTTACACTTTTTTCCGTAGGACTCCTAAGCTTGCCAGCTTCAGCGGTTACACTGTCTGATCTCTATTTTTTAGCAATTAAACATGATCCCACATTTAATGCTGCGGTAAAAGAGCAAGTAGCAGGTAAAGAGTATGAAAATATCGGGTTATCACAATTGCTACCCAATATTTCTGTCAATTACAAAAATAATCCTCGCAACTGGCAACGTAAGGCTTATCCAATAAATATATTTCAGGATAAAATAACAACAGTTGAGTATCAAAACTATCAAAGCTATTCTGTCAACGCGATTATTAGTCAACCACTATTTGACTACACCGCATTTAGTGAATACAAAGCTTCTATCATTAAAACATTATTAGCAGACAGTCATTATCAAAATAAATTTTCAGAATTAATTATTCGACTTATTGATAATTATATTCAAGTTGCTTATACACAAGATAAATTATTACTAAATCAAGCACAGCAAGAAATCTATCAAAAACAACTAGCTTCAAGTCAACGCCTATTTGAGTTAGGAGAAGGAACCAAAACAGATATTGCTGAAATAGAGACTCGTTTATATTTAACCCAGTCACAATATACCGATCTTCAATTAGAAATTGAAAAGGCTAAAAACAAACTCAGTGCTATGATCGGTTCACAATTGCCTACTCATGAGCACATCGCAAAGCTAACTGATACAAAGTTTGTTCTTCAATCACTGGCTCCCGATGACTATTCCACATGGGAAAAAAATGCCATACAAAATAACTTAAAGATACAATCTGCTCGTCATGAAATGGCGATAGCTAAACAAGAGATTGAGAAAAATAGAGGTGAATTTTTTCCAACAGTACAATTTTATGCGGCTTACTCTAGTAGTAATTCTGATAGTAATAATACCATTAACCAGAAATACCAATCTGCTAACGTGGGTTTTTATGTCAGTATGCCTTTATTTAATGGGGGTAAAACAACGGCATCAATGCGTCAGTCGACAGCAAAATATCAGATGAGTGCATTTGAAAGGGATGCTATTATTCAAAATATTATGCAGGAATTAAGATATCAATATCAAATTTGCTCAACGAGCCATATTAAATTGATGGCTTTTGAGCAAGCCGTTAGTTCCGCTAAGTTACAATTAAATGCAACACGAAAAAGCTATATTGGTGGTCAGCGAACGATGGTTGATGTGCTTAATGCGGAAGAGCTTTTATATAGAGCGCAGCAAGATTTAATCAAAGCCAAATATGATTATATTCAAGCTTGGGCATTATTACATCAATATACCAATACTCTAGACATTGAAAAAATAAAAATTATTGAAAACTATTTTCAGTAGCTGAAAATATATATTTAATTTAACTCAATACTATAATAAAAGCCCTATAATTAATCAGGTTATAGGGCTTTGCGTCTATGATAGTTAGTCTAATAGATTACTTAGCTTATTAGCATATCGTATTTTCATCACTTCTTTTTATTACCGTACAACATTAATACACGGTGAGTAAGAGCAATTGATGCCAGACCGATAATACATTCAGTTAAAAAAATCAGCATAAATTCCCCCTATTCATGAGTACATTTTGTCTGGGTGGGGGTTCTGATAAAGTTAAGTGACTTGTCATATAGTGCTTAGCTAACTCCGTTCTAATGGACACATTTTAAACCTATCATTAAAACGACAAAGAGCAAAATATATTTACCGACAAATTCTGTTTTTTAATCTAGATCACATATAAATCACACGAAAAGCAAAATCGTAATACATGATCAGTACTCACTGAGAAAAAACATCACAGCAAAATAAATATTAAAGCAATTCAGCTAATTAAAGAACACCAGCGTTAAATCGCCCTCTTTTTCTACTATCGGCTTTTCCTTTAATGTAGTCAATTTAGTCAAAATCTGCTTTCTATCAGGTCTGACTAAAACAATCGCTACCCCTTTATATTGGTTTGCTTCAATTAATGCTAATAGCTGTTCAAGGCTATAGTATTTATTTTTTACATCTGGGTAATTTAAACCATAAGCCAACTCACCTTTCGTCTCTGTTAAACGAATATCAGTCCGTTTTAGTCCCCAAGCAAGTGATGTACCAATACCAACTTCGTCCGTTAAAAGATACGATTTATTACTCAAAGGCTCATAATAACGTTGGATAATATTTTCCGGTGTACTTCTACTTTCTATCTTTTCTGGGATTGCATAGCCAATAACTAAACTTAGTCCGATAGAGCAAAACATCGTTAAAAACTGTGTTTGTCTAAACAGCGCCCCCGCACCAATCACACTCCAAAATAAAAACCCACTTATTGCTAACACTATTTTTAACGTTTCATTCGTATCATAAAGCGCAAATTTGGCACTGTATAAAGAATAGATAACGGCTGATATACCCATTAGCCCAAAAGCAATATTGATAGATGCATTCACTTTGCTAATTTTCTCATCAGGTCTATCTTTTAACTCTTCGATATAGTGTGCAATTAAAATAGATAATGGCACAAAGCACGGTAGCATATAGGTTAATAGTTTTCCTTTTGAGGCTGAGAAAAAAGCAAAAAAGAGAGCAAACCACAGCAGAAAATAGAGTGTACCTTTTTTTAAAGAGAAAGCTGATTTTAATGCACCAAATAAAAAACCTAGCCAAGGCAATACACCCAATATAACTATCGGGATATAGAACCACGTTGGTTGTGAGCGAGCAGACTCTTTAGCAATAAAACGCTGTACATGTTCAACCCAGAAAAAATAATTCCAATAATCCGGTGCTTGTAATGCAACAGTAATCACCCAAGGTCCAGCTGTAATAGCGAGAGCTAACAGTACAATAGAGGAATAGCAAACCACTTCTTTAAAGCGAGCTTGACTAATTGCCATGACTAAAAAAACTAATGCAGGTAAAACAACCGCAATAAAGCCTTTTGTTAAAAAACCAAGTGCGCAAAAAAAGCCAATACCCATATAAGCAATTATTTTGCCCTTTTTATTCGGGGTCGATAACGCAACTAAAAATGAGTACATTGCAGCGGTCACAAACAGCGTCACAATAGGATCTAATATATTATAAGTACCTATTGCTAATACCAGAAAAGAAGATAAAAAAACGGTCATAGCATTAAAAGCAAGAGCGCTATTGCGCCAAACTACCATTGCCGCTTTATAAATAAGCCATCCTGTTAATAAGGTTGATGTTACTACAACAATACGCACCGCAAAATGGCTTTCACCAAATAGCCACTGAGCAATACAATTGATCCAATATCCTAAAACAGGTTTTTCAAAATAACGAATATCAAGAAGATAAGGCACTGACCAATTGCCAGAAACTAACATTTCACGGCTAATTTCAGCATAACGAATTTCATCTGGTTGCCATAACAGGCGCGTTTCTAAAGGAATAAAATAAGTTAATAAGATAAATAGGAAAAACAATAACCATTTATATCTTTCTGTCATCGCTATATTCATAATTCCTCAAATAAACGCACTACATTATTTATCAACATCAATTAGTCATAATATTTT
>NZ_CAWPAV010000134.1:0-25142 GCF_963885725.1 Proteus sp. G4380 | reverse complement strand
AAACATGTATTTAATCTATTATTTTTATTATCTTTATGTACAAACCAGTCTGTTACGCATAGTGAAAAGCAAATCGGCTATGTAAAGGTTAATGAAGAAGTTTCTTAAAAGAGATTACATTTGTTAACTTGATGTTATCATTACGCTATATTTATAAATATGTAAATGAAATTAGATTTCATTGATGAGATAAGAAATATTTAAGTTCATTCTTAATTTTTTTGAAAATAATTAGAAAATAGCGCGTATTTAATTAACTGATTAAAACAATAATTAGTGGTGTATTTACCATGTTATAAGTACATAGTTTACTTATGATGTTAATCAGCAAGGACGTAATAATATATTTTTTCATATAAGCTTATTCATTCAACATATTGAATTACAACGTTGTGATAAAAGAGTGAAATCCGCTTATAACAAAAAAATAGTAAAATAGGGATAAACGCATAAAAAGGGGAAAAAGTGAGTGTTGATAGCAAAAAGTTCACACTAATAGGACTAATCCTTGTATTAGCTATTCTTTTATTTGTCGCTTGGAAGTGGATATTTCCACGGCCACAATTTGCCCATGTGGTTTCAGCAACACCGATTAAATCAACCGTTTTTGTGACAGAAGAGTATTGCCATCGTATTGGACTGCCTACACAATTTACACCAGAAAAATTATCGCGTTTTCATCCCGCAGAGCAAGAGTGCCGTGTTTTCTATATGATAGAAGCGCTAAACAATAAAAGTATTGCTCACTTCCCTTATGCTCAATTTAGAGAATGTATTCCCATTTACCGCCAAGAAAGGCGAGTTATCGGTTATGATGTGCTTTACACAATTGATGGTACACCGGGTAAAGTGAGAACGACATTTAAACCGGGCGATATCATCGCGCTAGATAGCGATGGCCGACTTGTTTTGGAGCAAGAGCCATATTGTTCTATGAATGAAAATATTCCTTGCCGTAAAGAGTAACGGTTTTCTTTTTAGCATTAACGCTGATAACTGATAAGATAAAAAAGGCCTAATATTTATTATGTTAGGCCTTTTTGCATTTTATTATCTAAACAGACAATGCGTTTATTTTGTGTTCACTAAAAGCGGTGAGCATATCGTCGATAAAAGTGAGTCGTTTTTCTCGATCGGTTAGGCTTATCATAAATTTCAATTTGGTAGGGCCATCTAAACGGAAGACGCTCGGTTGCTCTTGCAATAAACCGATTAAATAAGTCGGGTCGACATTATTTTTTTCACCAAACTCAATAAAGCCACCTTTGTCATGGGCTTCAATGCGAGATATACCTAAACTCATGGCGCTTAATCGAATAGCCGCATTACGTAATAAGTTGCGTCCTGCATCAGGTAAGGTGCCGAATCTATCAATAAGCTCTGCCCTTAGATCATTAAGTTCATTTAAGTCTTTGGCACTGGCAATACGTTTATAGAAAGAGAGTCTTACATTGACATCAGGAATATAGTCATCGGGCAATAGCACTGGCATTCTTAATTCAATTTCGGTTTGCTGATTGGTCAGATCTTCTAATGATGGCTCTCGACCCTCTTTTAATGCTTCAACGGCACTTTCTAGTAACTCCATATATAAAGAGAAGCCAACGGTATTCATTTGACCGCTTTGCTCTTCACCTAATAACTCTCCCGCACCACGAATTTCTAGATCATGTGTGGCTAAAGCAAAACCTGCGCCGAGATCTTCTAGGGAGGCAATCGCTTCTAAGCGTTTATGGGCATCTTTAGTCATTGCTTTGGGATGAGGGGTTAATAGATAAGCATAGGCTTGATGGTGAGAGCGACCAACGCGTCCACGTAATTGGTGTAGTTGCGCTAAACCAAAGTGATCAGCACGTTCAATAATAATGGTATTGGCACTCGGAATATCAATACCCGTTTCTATAATGGTGGTGCAGAGCAATACATTAAATCGTTGATGGTGAAAATCGTTCATCACACGTTCAAGCTCACGTTCACGCATTTGCCCATGGCCAATACCAATACGAGCTTCAGGTACTAACTGTGCTAGCCTATCACGCGCTTTCTCTATATTTTCAACATCGTTATATAAATAGTACACTTGCCCGCCACGTAATGTTTCACGCAAGATAGCCTCTCTAACAACCAGATCATCATATTCTCGGACAAATGTTTTAACGGATAAACGGCGAGCGGGTGGGGTGGCAATAATTGACAGATCACGCATACCACTCATCGCCATATTTAGCGTACGAGGAATAGGGGTGGCCGTTAAGGTTAATATATCGACATTGGCACGCATTGCTTTAATACGCTCTTTATGACGTACACCGAAGCGATGCTCCTCATCAACAATTAATAACCCTAAGTCTTTCCATTGAATACCCGGTTGTAATAATTTATGTGTACCAATAACGATATCAATGGTGCCTTCTGCTAATTTTTCGGTGATCTGCTGTTGCTCTTTGGCACTACGAAAACGTGAGATCATCTCAATATTGACCGGCCAATTAGCAAAGCGATCACGAAAGTTTTCAAAGTGTTGTTGAGCCAGTAGGGTAGTAGGCACCAAAATAGCCACTTGCTTATTGTTGCTTATTGCAAGAAATGCCGCACGCATAGCAACTTCTGTCTTACCAAAACCAACATCACCACATACTAGCCTATCCATGGCAATGGCTTGGCACATATCACTTAATACGGCATTAATCGCCATCTCTTGATCGGGTGTGGTTTCAAAGGGGAAGCTTTGGCGGAAAGTGTGATATTGTTCTTTATCTAATTTAAACGCAAAACCAGATTTAACGGCTCGTTGAGCGTAGACATCTAATAATTCCGCCGCCACATCACGCACTTTTTCAGCTGCTTTTTGGCGCGCACGAGTCCAAGCATCACCCCCTAATTTATGAAGAGGCGCATTTTCATCCGCCCCACCAGAGTAGCGACTGATCAAATGCAGTGACGAAACAGGAACATAGAGTTTGTCATCTCCCGCATACGAGAGGATCAAGTACTCTGCTTTTACGCCACCCGCTTCTAAGGTAGTCATACCTTGATAACGACCCACCCCATGCTGAAGATGGACAACAGGTTGTCCGGGACTTAATTCTGCCAGATTGCGGATCAGTGTATCGGTATTGATGGTGCGACGATTATCTTGACGGCGACGGTGGACTCGCTCACCTAACATATCACTTTCGCAGATCAGCGCTAACTGACGATAATTGTCAATAAAGCCATGCTCTGCAGAGCCAATAATAAAATAACACCCTTTCTCTTTAGCATCCGCTAATTCAATAATTTGTTTGGGGGCAATTTTAATTCTAGATAAGAGCTCTTGAACGGTTTCCCGCCGACCTTCACTTTCAACCGAAAAAACAATACTGCCAGAAAATTGCTCTTGGAAACGGCGTAGATTATCAAGCGGTGATTTACTTTGCGCATTGACTGATAAATCAGGCAGTGGTTGATAACCTAAATTGGTATAACCCGCTTTTTCCGGCAGTGCTTGCGTTTTAAGTTGAATACGTGGCCACTGTTTTAACTGTTGATTGAGCGTTTCGACATTAAGCCAAATATCATCTGGTGGCAGTAATGGCCGCATGGGATCAACACGACGGCTTTCATAACGTTGGTTGATATCTTGCCAAAATTTATCAGCGCAATCTTGCAGATCTTGCGTCACAATTAAGGTGTTTTGTGGGAAATAAGCAAATAAATTGGATAATGGCTGACTAAAAAAGAGCGGTTGCCAGTATTCAATTCCTGCGGGTAATACTTGCTTACTTACTTGTTGATAGATATGTTCAGGATCACGTCTTACTTCAAAACGTTCACGCCATTGGCTACGAAAGAGTTCAATCGCATTAGGATCAGTTGGAAACTCATGAGCCGGTAATAGTTTGATCTGCTCGACTTCTGTTAAGGTGCGTTGCGTATCAACATCAAAAGTTCTTAGGCTATCTATCTCATCATCAAAAAAGTCAATTCGATAAGGAAATTCACTGCCCATCGGGAATAGGTCAAGTAATGCGCCGCGTGTTGCATACTCGCCATGCTCTAACACTTGTTCTACATGACGATAACCCGCCTCATCAAATGTTTTGCGTAAATTGTCGCGAGAAAGTTGCTCTCCTTTACTCATTATTAATGCATGACTTGCGAGATAATCTGTTGGGCAGACTTTTTGCATTAACGTATTGACGGGTAAGATTAAAATTCCCTTGAGAAGTGATGGAATACGGTATAGCGTAGAAAGGCGGTTAGAGATTATTTCTTGATGGGGAGAAAAACTGTCGTAAGGCAATGTTTCCCAATCAGATAATGTCTCTACAGGATAATCACAAAACTGACGGATTTCATCTTGTAAACGCAGTGCATTTTGCATATCACGAGTGACAAGAACGACTAATCCAGCATGACGTTTGATGATTTCTGCACATTCTAGGGCGCAAGCGGCACCTGTCAGCTGACCCAGCTGGCGAGTATCCCCTTGTTTTACAGGAAGTTGATAACGATATTCTGAGGACATAAGCGTGTAATGTGAACTCTTGGTTGTAGTTAACTCCCAACACATCTTTAGCGACATCGCCAAAGCTTAAACTGGCGGGCAGGTTAAGATAAAAGAAAAAACCACAGTTTGGGAATAGAGTGGTTCCATTCAGTAAGACTACCCTTTATTATCCCTGAACACTTAGCATTAGCAACAGGAACAGCACAGTTTTCATGTACAATTCTGTCTCATTTTTTATAGGGCTCCGTTATATGCGGGGTCGCGCAGTCGACAAATTTGGTCGATTCGTCTCATGGCTATCCGCTTTAGGGATTATGCTGGGTGTTGCGGCATTGATCACAGTGACTTCTGTGATGAATGGCTTTGAACGCTCATTACAAAACAGCATTTTGGCCTATATTCCACAAGCTGTTATCACAACACCCAATGGGCAGCTACCCAAACAAGATAGTACTGCACAAATGTTATTAAAACGAGAAGATGTTATCAATGTCGTTCCTTTAGTTGAAGGGGATGTGGTATTACAAAGTAAAGATAATATCGGTGTTGGCGTGATGTTAGGGATTGATAAAGCACAAGATGAACCCCTAACACAGTTTATTCGCTATGGCGATTTCTCGTTATTAAAACCGGGAGAATATGGTGTGATCCTCGGTAGTGGTTTAGCTAAACAGCTAAAAACCAAAGAAGGGGATAGCATTCGCCTTATTGTTCCCGGCGTAAGCCAACTCACCCCAATGGGCCGAGTGCCTAGCCAACGACTGTTTACAGTCAAAGGTATTTTCCAAAGTGGCGGTGATGCTGATGCTTCTCAACTTCTAGTCAATCAACAAGATGCGGCGCGTTTGATGCGCTATCAACCCGGCAATATTACCGGATGGCGTCTATTCTTCTCAACCCCCCTTAATATTGAAAAATACAGTGCTGAACCTTTGCCAGCAGGTTTAAGTTGGAAAGATTGGCGTGAACGAAAGGGCGAGTTTTTCCAAGCAGTGAAAATGGAAAAAAATATGATGGGCTTATTATTAAGCCTAATTATTGCGGTCGCCGCGTTTAATATTATTACTTCGCTTTCATTACTGGTGATGGAAAAACAAGGTGAAGTGGCAATATTACAAACCATGGGGTTAAAGCGTTCACAGATAATGTCTATCTTTATGCTACAAGGGGCAGGTGCCGGTATTTTAGGTGCTATTGCGGGAGGTTTGTTAGGGGCGTTACTATCAAGCCAACTAAATGTGATTATGCCTGCGGTAGGGCTTATTCCTCATGGGGTAGAATTACCCGCGACTTTAGAGTGGAGCCGAGTCTTTATGATTGGTTTTGCCGCTATTGTGATTTCACTATTATCGACTTTATACCCGTCTTGGCGGGCCGCAACTATTCAGCCAGCAGAGGCGCTACGTTATGAGTAATACCCCTTTATTACAATGTCATGCACTTTGTAAGCAGTATCAAGATGGTGCTATTTCAACACAAGTCTTAAAATCCGTCTCTTTCGCGATCAATCAAGGTGATTTTATGGCGATTGTCGGCAGCTCAGGTTCAGGTAAAAGTACCCTATTACATTTATTGGGTGGTTTAGACTCTCCAACCTCAGGTGAAGTGATATTTAAAGGGCAATCGCTCAATAAATTAACTTCAACGGCAAAAGCGGATTTACGTAATACTCAATTGGGTTTTATCTACCAATTCCACCATTTGTTACCTGATTTTACTGCATTAGAAAATGTTGCAATGCCTTTAATGATTGGTGGAATGAGTGCAGTAAAGGCTAAACAGAAAGCGATGTCTTTACTTGATGCCGTAGGATTAACTGCTCGTGCACATCATCGTCCTTCTGAGTTATCTGGGGGAGAAAGACAACGTGTTGCTATTGCTAGAGCCTTAGTAAACGATCCGGCGTTAGTTTTAGCCGATGAGCCGACAGGTAATCTTGACCAAAAAAATGCGGAAGGTATTTTCGAATTACTCATGAAATTAAATAAAGAAAAGAAAACTGCCTTTTTGGTTGTTACTCATGATTTATCTCTCGCGGCACGCTTTCAACGTCAACTTGAAATGAAAGATGGTCAATTAGAGTCTCAAGAAGCGATTTCAGGAGTGGAATAATGGCGCAGTTGCCACTTGCTTTAGTTACCGCATTACGTTTTTCAAAAGGACGAAAACGTGCTGGTATGGTGTCATTAATTTCGATTATCTCAACGCTGGGCATTATGTTGGGTGTAGCGGTATTGATTATCGGATTAAGTGCCATGAACGGTTTTGAACGTGAATTAAAAAACCGCATTCTTTCTGTGGTTCCCCATGGACAAATTTATTCGGTAGAACAACCCTTTATATCTTGGCAACCGGCACTATCTCGGATTGAAAATACTGAGGGTGTTGTTGCTGCTGCCCCCTATATTTTATTAACCGGATTACTTGAAAAAGGAACAGAATTAAAAGCGGTACAAGTGATGGGGGTTGAACCGAATAAACAAAGTGATATCAGTTTATTACCGAGCTATGTGCAAAATAATGCATGGCAACATTTTCAAGCGGGTCAACAACAAATCATTATTGGCCAAGGTGTTGCCGATGCCTTAAAAATCAAACAAGGTGATTGGTTAACTATTCTGATCCCTAACAATGATGATCCGAAAAAGCTATTACAACCTAAACGCATTCGTTTACAAGTCAGTGGCATATTTAAACTCAGTGGTATGCTCGATCACCAATTAGCGTTAATTCCATTGGCAGATGCGCAACAGTATCTTGATTACGGCAAAGGAATTACGGGTATTGAAGTGAAAACAAGCGATCCATTTCTAGCTAATGAAATTATTCATAATGCAGGCTTAAATAGCCAAGCCTATGTTTATGCTAAAAGCTGGATTAGCGATTATGGTTATATGTATAGCGATATTCAGATGATCCGCAGCATTATGTATCTCTCAATGATTTTAGTGATTGGGGTTGCTTGTTTTAATATTGTCTCGACGCTGATTATGGCGGTAAGAGATAAGAGCGGAGATATTGCTATTTTACGAACGTTAGGTGCAAGAGATAGCCATATTCGCAATATTTTCTTATGGTACGGACTGTTGTCAGGCATGATCGGATGCGTGGCCGGTGTTATTATGGGGGTAGTTGTCTCACTAAATTTAACCCCTATTGTCTCGGTAATTGAATCCATGACAGGGCATAGTGTGCTATCAGGAGATGTCTATTTTGTCGATTTCTTACCTTCAGAAATACATGCAATTGATGTTTTCTCCGTATTTTTGACGACGGTTATTTTGAGTTTGATTGCTAGTTGGTATCCTGCTCGTCGAGCAACTAAACTCGATCCTGCTAGAATTTTAAGTGGACAGTAAGTTTATTGACATAAAATGGATATAAACGGAAATAAGACAGTAAAGTTATCAATTTTTATTGATTGTTAAATATAAAAACCAAGGATTGCCATGATGAAACTTAAACTTCGTCATCGTCGGCTTAGGAAGTTTCGTAAGATAAAAAGTTTACGTAGACAACACTCACGTTGTCGTTATTTTCATTTAACCCATAAAACGGAACATGAAATGAATTTACCCAAAGTAGTGGTGCTAACCGGGGCGGGCATTTCGGCTGAATCAGGTATAAAAACCTTTCGATCAGAAGATGGATTGTGGGAAGAGCATCGCGTTGAAGATGTGGCAACGCCAGAGGGATATCACCGCAACCCTAAACTGGTTCAGCAGTTTTACAATGAGCGCCGTCGTCAATTACAACAACCTTCAATTCAACCTAATGAAGCACATTATGCATTAGCAAAACTTGAGCAATATCTAGGAAAGGACAATTTCCTGCTGGTCACGCAGAATATTGATAACTTACATGAAAAAGCAGGGAGTAAACATATTCTCCATATGCATGGTGAGTTATTGAAAGTCCGCTGTCCGCAATCAGGTCAAGTTTTTGAATGGAAAGGGGATTTATCAACGACAGATTATTGCCATTGCTGCCAATTTCCCTCTCCTCTACGTCCGCATATTGTTTGGTTTGGTGAAATGCCAATCGGCATGGATGAAATTTATCACGCTTTAGCACAGGCAGATCTCTTTATCGCTATTGGCACTTCGGGGAATGTCTATCCTGCGGCTGGGTTTGTCCATGAAGCACGGTTGACAGGGGCTCACACGGTTGAGCTTAACCTTGAACCTAGCTTAGTGGAGAGTGAGTTTGAAGAAAAACATTATGGCCCCGCGAGCCAAGTGGTTGATGCATATGTCCATAAATTGTTTGATTTAATTAATGATCCTAAAGCTGATTTGACGCAATAATTATTTTATAGAGTTCCCTATTATTGTTATTAGAGAGATTTAGGGGGCAAAATGGATAAATTATTAGAACGGTTTTTTGAATACATTAGTTTTGATACACAATCGAAACCATCATCGAAAATGTCACCAAGTAGCGATGGTCAGCTAAAATTAGCGAAGGCACTGGTACAAGAATTAAAAAAACTGGGTTTTTCTGATGTGACACTCAGTGATAAAGGATGCGTTATGGCGAGTTTGCCCTCTAACGTATCTTGGCCTGTACCTGTTATTGGCTTTATTTCCCATCTTGATACTTCACCTGATTTTTCAGGTAAACATGTAAAACCTCAAGTGCTTGAAGATTACCGTGGTGGTGATATCGCGCTAGGTATTGGTGATGAAGTATTATCACCGGTTATGTTTCCAATTTTACACTCAATGATTGGTAAAACATTAATTACAACGGATGGTAAAACTCTATTAGGTGCTGATGATAAAGCCGGTATCGCAGAGATAGTCACTGCGATGGTACGTTTAAAAGCACAAAATCGACCTCATGGTGATATCCGTATTGCATTTACGCCGGATGAAGAGATAGGGCGTGGTGCACATTATGTCGACCTAAAAGCATTTGGTGCTAACTGGGCATATACCGTTGATGGTGGTGGTGTGGGCGAATTGGAATATGAAAATTTCAATGCCGCTTCTGTGAGTATTAAAATCGTTGGTAATAATGTTCATCCCGGTAGTGCCAAAGGCGTGATGGTAAATGCGTTAGGACTCGCTTCGCGTATTCACCAAGAATTACCTGTTGAAGAGACCCCTGAAAACACAGAAGGCTATGAAGGTTTTTATCACCTACAAAGTATTAAAGGTACGGTGGAAAGAGCCGAAATGCACTATATTATTCGTGATTTTGATCGCAATCAGTTTGAAAAGCGTAAACAAAACATGATCACGATTGCTGAAAAAGTAGGTAAAGGTCTACATCCTGATTGCTATATTGAACTAACTATTGATGATAGCTACTACAATATGCATGATAAAGTGGTTCAGTATCCACATGTTATTGATATTGCAAAACAAGCAATGATTGATTGTGATATTGAACCTGATATTAAGCCTATTCGTGGTGGTACAGACGGTGCTCAGCTTTCTTACCGTGGATTACCTTGCCCAAATATCTTCACGGGTGGTTATAATTTTCATGGCAAACATGAATTTATCTCTTTAGAAGGTATGGAGGCCGCAGTAAGTGTTATTATGCGAATTGCTGAAATTACTGCCGAAAGAGAAAAAGCAAAAGTTATTTGTTAATAGAGCAGTTATGTAAAATAATTGCCCCATAATAGCCGACAATCTCGGCTATTATTTTATCTTTATATTTTAAATATAGGGTTTGTTTTCATATTATTTAAAATTAAACTTTAAAAATAAGTTTGTTTTTTATAAGTTATTGGACGATTATTTCAAATAATATTCTTTATAATCTAAATAAAATGATATAAGGATATTTGCGTAATGGCTGTACTCTCCAAAATAATAATAAAACAAACAAGATCAGAATGTCTGTGTAAAAAAATACCGATAACCAGTGATAATACTCTTAGTAAACAAGAGTATAAAGCATCGTTTATTATCGTTTTCATCTATTTTTTAATTACCCATCTTATTATATTTTCTTTATATTTATCAAATGATAAGCATACCTGGTTACTTCTAGGGCTACAGAGTGCGTTCTTTATCGTTTTGCCGTGGTTATTTTATGGCACAAGAACGTTACTAAAAGAGGCAATGTATTATTTAATAAGATAACAGTTACTGTTTATTAACATAGTTAAAATAACACCCAGCTATAATTAGCTGGGTGTGTTTGTATAAAAATAGTTTATTTATACTTAATCTTCAAAATACCAATAGCCTTGGTTAACAAGATGCGTCAATAAGCGTATAAATTTTGGATCTGCTAAAGCATCACCTAAATGTTGTTTATCAATACAATCATATTGGCAAAGGGCATCTGCAGCTTCAATATGATGAGTATCCATTAATTCACCATTAACAAAGCAACTATCACCAACACGCAGTGCGCGAATACCGTTTAAACGATGAAGTTGTTCACCTTGTTGCAGTAAATCGTGGATCTCAGCATTTTCATATAAAGGTTCAGGAATGGCCAAGTCAAGTTCATGGCGAGATTGAGAAATAAACTCCCCAAACCAATGACGGAAGACTTCGGGTTGGGCAAGTAAGTCTTCCATCATATCATGCAACTTATTTAATTCTTGATGCTGGACTAATGCCGGATTATCTCGAGGAGTAAGATCAGGATCACTGTAACGGTAGCTTCCTAAGTCATTTGCTAAAACATAGTCAGCAAAACCGCTAAATAGCTCTCGTGCATTAGGTGCTCTAAAGCCAACAGAATAGTTTAGTGATTCTTCAATGGCATAACCTTCATGAGGAAATCCAGGTGGAATATACAGAATATCACCCGGCTCTAATTCTTCATCGATAATGGCGTCAAAAGGATCAACTTGAAGTAAATCCGGGTGAGGACAGTGCTGTTTCATTGGGATTTTCTCACCCACACGCCAACGACGACGACCTTGCCCTTGAATAATAAATACGTCATATTGATCAAGATGAGGACCCACACCGCCTCCGGGAACAGAGTAAGAGATCATCAAATCATCAATACGCCAATCGGGCAACACACGAAAAGGTTTCATCAATGCCGCACTTGGAAAATGCCAGTGATCGACCGCTTGAACTAATAACGACCAATCTTTATCGCCCAAACCTTCAAAGTGCTCAAAAGGCCCATGTTTAACTCCCCATTGCCCATCTTGACAACTCACAAGACGGCTATCCACTTCATCTTCCATTGCAAGACCCGCAAGTTCATCAGGAGATAAAGGATCAATAAAACCAGAGAAGCCGTTTTTGATTAATAAAGGACGTTTTTGCCAATGGCTTTCTAAAAATGATTGCCAATCTAAATTAAGTTTATAGTCCATTGTGTATTTCCTGAATTTGGGAAGCCTAAAAATATCATATAATGAATTACAACTTCCTGCTAAACATTCCTTGGTGCAATGTGAGTAATAACGAGTAATATACTGACAACTGCGTAGTTATCATACATCTCGCAATCTTATTGTGATAAGACCTAAATTAAATCAGCAATAATATAAGTTGATAGAGAAGAGCGTTACTCTATTTCAGTAGTGAGTTGTTGCTCAGCAAAGGTGACGATGAGTCTCGCCCCCCCTAATGGACTATCGGTAATGGTGATATCACCGTTATATTGCTCAATAATATCAACAGCAATTGATAATCCTAAGCCTTGTCCTGGGCGCAATGTATCTGCACGTGTACCACGCTGAAAAATAAGCTCCCTTTTTTCTGGGCTGACTCCTGGGCCATCATCATCTACGGTGATAATCACACAATTGTCATCATGACTTACATTGATCTCGACAAACTCTAAGCAGTACTTACAAGCATTATCAAGTACATTTCCCATGACTTCCATAAAATCATTCTTTTCACCTAACCACATCATTTCAGGGGAAACATTTAACGTTATATCAACGCCTTTGGATTGATAGACCTTATTAAGTGCACTACAAAGATTGTCAAGTAAGCCTGATAAAGAGTGGAGCTTGCGTGTTGTTATATCGTGATCGCCGTGAAGAGAAGCTCGATGTAAATAATAACCAACTTGCTGTGAAATTCGTTCAATTTGACTTTGCATAATTGGCTCAGCTTGTTCTATAGACATTTGTTTGCCAGCACGTAGAGCACGTAATGTTGATTGTAAAACAGCAAGGGGGGTTTTTAAGCTATGGGTCAGATCAGATAAACTGGTACGGTATTTACTATAACGATTGCGTTCATTACGCAATAAAATGTTGAGATTATAAACTAATCCTTTGAGCTCTTTAGGGGGATTTTCATCTAAATTATCGCGAGTGCCTTTTTCCAACGCACTAATCTGCTCAATAATGGATTTAATCGGTCTTAAACTCCAATGGGCTGCTAACCAAATTAATGGGATCACCAAAAGAAAATTAGCCAGTAATATATAGAGAAACCAATCCCAGACTCTACTTACATTTTGCAGACTTTGAGGAATAGGATCGATAACCGCAATGGATAGATAAGGCATATTATCCGCCGCAGGATAGTGATTAATAACCACGGAATGCGTTAAGGTATCATTACTTGAATATTCGTTGAGTTTTTTTAGATAGGCACGATATTGAGGCAGTTGCTGTAACATAAAACGTGTCGTTTTAACATTCACACTAATTTCAAATAAGCCTTCTTTATTGCGCCATTTTGGCGCGATACTGTTTGGGATCACCTGAGGTAAATCCGTTGGCGTCCATAGCACATTGCCTTTCTCGTCGAAGATAACCACCAGCGATGTGTTGTTGTTATTGAGGTTAGTCGGAAATTCAATCTGCAATTGCCCATCTTTCCATTGCGCTAAGCTATAGTAGAGATTACTTTGGCTGCGCATTAGCATAAAAGTCGTTTTATCAAAACTGACAATAGAACCGACTATGGCAACCAAACCATAAGAGAGTGTCAGTGCTAAAATAATGGCGCTGGTGGCAAGTAAAAATCTTGTTCGTAAAGAGAAGGGCGAACGTTGTTTTTTATGCATATTAAGCTTTCATATCAAAACGATAACCTTGTCCACGTACAGTTACAATGACATCATTATCATATTTTTGGAGAATTTTTTTGCGCAGACGCCCCATAAGCACATCAATGGTATGACTTTCTCGCTGCTCTGCATCAGGATAAAGTTGGCGCATTAGTACATCTTTGCTCACCACTTTGTTTTGATTACGCATTAATGTTTCTAAAATAGTATATTCGAATGCAGTGAGCTTGATTTGCTCACCTAAGATCATGAACTCTTTACGTGATAAATCCAACTCAAAAGGGGCAATAGTCAGTATTTGTGATGCAATGCCCATGTTTCTTCGCATTAATGCCTGAACGCGTGCCACGATCTCTTCAAAATGAAAAGGCTTTGTCACATAATCATCAGCACCGGCATTTAATGCGGTCACTTTTTCCTGCCAGCTTTCTCGAGCCGTTAATACCATAATGGGAATAGTAATATTATTTTCCCGCCATCGACGAATAAGGCTGATACCATCTTCATCAGGAAGACCTAAATCAACAATGGCGACATCAGGTGTACTTTCTGCGATAAAGTGATCGGCTTCTTTCGCATCCTGTGCTGCATCAACTTGATGTCCTGCATCGCGAAACTGCACAGATAAATGATGGCGAAGTAAGATATTATCTTCAATAATTAAGATCCGCATATTCCACCTTGTGTACATCAGTAAAAATCAGTTGCTGTAAGAGAAATTAAGATAATGATAGTCAATCTAGCACCTAAAGAATACCGTAACGGACAATGTGTTTAAGTTATAGATAGTTTTTATCTTATTTAGGACGGGTAATCGATATAAAAAAAGGCAGAGATTATCTGCCTTTTAAGTATGGGATAAATTAATCTAATTTATCAACAAGTTGACTGGCAAAACCAATATAGCTTTCAGGTGTCATCGCTTTTAAGCGTGCTTTTTCTTGTTCTGGTAGCGCTAAACCGTCAATAAACACAACCATATCTTGTGCCGTGATCCGTTTACCACGAGTTAACTCTTTAAGTTTTTCATAAGGTTTTTCAATACCATAGCGACGCATAACCGTTTGGATTGGTTCAGCAAGAACTTCCCAGTTGCTATCTAACTCTTCACGAAGATGACTTTCATTAACTTCTAATTTATTTAAGCCTTTCATGGTTGATTGGTAAGCGATTAATGCATAACCGATACCGACACCTAGGTTACGTAGTACGGTTGAGTCAGTTAAATCACGTTGCCAACGCGAAACAGGTAATTTGCTGGAAAGATGCCCCATAACGGCATTAGCTAAACCTAGATTACCTTCAGAGTTTTCAAAATCGATAGGATTCACTTTATGAGGCATTGTTGATGAGCCAATCTCACCGGCAATGGTCTTCTGTTTGAAGTGATTAAGAGCGATATAACCCCAAATATCACGGTCAAAATCAATTAAAATTGTATTAAAGCGGCTGATGCAATCAAAAAGCTCGGCAATATAGTCGTGTGGCTCAATTTGCGTAGTATATGGGTTCCATGTGATCCCCAATGAAGTAACAAATTCTTCACTAAATTGGTGCCAATCAACTTCAGGATAGGCAGCTAGGTGAGCATTATAGTTACCTACTGCACCATTAATTTTACCTAAAATTTCTACTTGAGTAAGTTGGCGATATTGACGCTCCATACGGTATGCAACGTTTGCAAACTCTTTTCCTACCGTTGAAGGTGTTGCCGGTTGTCCGTGAGTACGAGAAAGCAGGGGTAAATCACGATATGCTTGCGCCATTTTACTGATAGTATCAATAAGCTCGCGCCATGCAGGTAGTAGCACTTCTTGGCGTGCTGTTTCTAACATGATGGCATGGGATAAATTATTAATATCTTCAGAAGTACAAGCGAAGTGAATAAACTCAGAAACTTGCTGTAGTGCAGGGATAGCTGCCACTTTTTCTTTTAAGAAATATTCAACCGCTTTCACATCATGATTGGTGGTGCGCTCGATAGTTTTGATACGAGCAGCATCATCTTCATTGAAGTTAGCAACAATTGCGTCAAGGTAATCGATTGCGTTTTGTTCAAAGGCGGGAACTTCTTTAATGTCGGTGCAAGATGCTAGCTTTTGTAGCCAGCGAACTTCTACCTGTACACGGAATTTCAAAAGACCGAATTCACTAAAAATAGTCCGTAACGACGAGGTTTTACTACCGTAACGACCGTCAATCGGTGAAATCGCTGTCAGCGAAGATAATTCCATTGTTGGCAACTCCCAGGTTGAATTTTAAAGTATTAACATTGAGCGAGAAAATCATCAGTTTGTCGTAAGATGGTTTTTTGATGGAGTAAAAAATCAAAACGGCGACCACCTACTTGACGCCAAAGTACGGCACTACGAAGACCTGTCAGAAGTAATCCACGAACTTTGGCTTGAATAATAGGGTTTTTAAGCAACTCAATCGAACCATTAACTTGAATTTTTGGCCCTACAGGGCTGACCGCATCACTATAAACGCCAGCGAGAGCATTAAATAATCCGTCAGAAAGCGGTTCAAAATAATTTTTTTGTCGTTCAAGTTGAGATATTTTTTGTGACAAATGCGAACTGTAATCGTTATTTTTGTTGATGATACGTTCAAGGTTAATCAGGCCTTGTTGATAAGTCATCAACTCAAACGTGAGTTTTTCTCTTCTTACCGCTTGATGGATAGCTTTTATGGTTTGAAAACCTAATTTCAAATGACTTATTTGATTACCATAAACATCCAAGGTTGAAGTTGGGTTGATATTAAAAATGCTGTTAACCATGACTTCAACATCTTTCTCGTCTGCATTCCCTTGATAAGCAATTTGCTGAACAAGACGACTTGCCTGGCAGATACCTGCCAGTGCAAGGGTAATATCACGAAAATCTTTAGCCACATCTACTCCTGAATACGTGTTTCAATAATACCGCCACCTAAACAGACTTCGTCTTGATAGAAAACGGCCGATTGCCCTGGTGTAACAGCAGCAACAGGATAGTCAAAACGGACTTCAATTTTATCTTCATCTAATGGTGTTACTGTACACGGAATATCAGCTTGGCGATATCGTGTTTTCACCGTGCAACGAAAAGCTTCGGTAATAGGCTCTCTTGCGACCCAATGAAGTTGTTGAGCAATTAAGCCTACGGACATTAATCGAGGGTGTTCATGACCTTGTGCGACAATTAATATGTTATTTGCAACATCTTTATCGACTACATACCAAGGATCTTCGCTACCTTCTTTTGTGCCACCGATACCCAGACCTTTACGTTGACCTAAGGTGTGATACATCAACCCTTGATGTTCACCAATGGTTTCGCCATCTACGGTGACGATAGGACCCGGTTTGGCAGGTAAATAGCGCGATAAGAAATCAGTAAACTTGCGTTCACCGATAAAGCAGATCCCCGTAGAGTCTTTTTTCTTCGCGGTGGCTAAATCAAGCTTCTCGGCAATTTTTCTCACCTCAGGTTTTTCCATTTCACCGACAGGGAAAAGGCTTTGGGCGATTTGCTGATGACTTAATGTATATAAGAAGTAGCTTTGATCTTTGTTGTTATCAACACCGCGCAGTAATTGGCTTTTACCATCAATATCACGGCGACGAACATAGTGGCCCGTTGCAATATAGTCGGCCCCTAAATCTTCAGCTGCATATTCTAAAAACGCTTTAAATTTTATCTCTTTATTACATAGAATATCGGGATTAGGGGTGCGGCCAGCTTTATATTCAGATAAAAAGTGTTCAAATACATTATCCCAATATTCAGCGGCAAAATTGATAGTGTGAAGTTCTATGCCAAGCTTATCGCACACGGCTTGCGCGTCGGCAAGGTCGGCAGAAGCTGAGCAATATTCTGTATCGTCATCTTCTTCCCAGTTCTTCATAAACAGACCAACGACCTGATATCCCTGTTCCTTAAGAAGATAGGCTGAGACGGATGAATCTACGCCACCGGACATTCCAACGATGACTTTTTTTTGGCTGTTATCTGACATGAATGGATCTCACTGCGGAAAAATAAGCGCCATACTTTACCATATCACTATCAAGGGTGCATCAAACGAATACATTTTTTGCCTTCTTAACTATGAAAGTCATTGTTAAGAGGCAAATGTTGAACCAAAGCTATCCAGTAAAGAGAGTGGATAACGTTCATTTTGTTGATAACAAAGAATACTTTCTTTTACCAGCGGTGAACGTAATTGTTGGCTATTGATTATCTCTTGCGCGGTCACCCAGTAGCAGCCATTAATATCATCGTCATGTGGTTGTGTGGCTAATTGTTCTGGTGCTTCTATCAAAAATAAAAAACGCAAAAATGGCGTATTGTCCGGTGCCACCCACTGATGTAATTTCAAAAAATATTGTACCGGCAAGGTTAAACCGGTTTCTTCCCATAACTCTCGTTGTGCCGCTTGGATCAGGGTTTCATTTGCTTCTAAATGTCCTGCGGGTTGATTCCATGTGGCTTTGCCATTTACCGTTTCTTCAACAACTAAAAATTTATTGTTTGCATGAACAATACAAGCAACAGTGACATGTGGTTTAAACAAAATTAATCTCCTTCCATTGACCCGGTAATAGATTATCCAAGGTAATATTTCCCATGCTAAAACGAATTAAGCGTAATGTGGGATAACCAATATGGGCAGTCATACGTCTAACTTGGCGGTTTTTTCCTTCAAATAAGGTGATTTTTAACCAGCTAGTCGGAATAGATTGACGCTCTCTAATAGGTGGAAATCGCTCCCAAACCCACGTTGGCTGTTCTACCCTTTCAATTTTTGCAGGTAGTGTTTTCCCATCCTTTAGGTTAAGTCCTTCACGAAATTGTTGTAACGCTATCTCTGTGGGAATGCCTTCTACTTGAGCATAGTAGACTTTCCCTGTTTTTTTATTTGGTTGAGTTAATTTGGCCTGTAATTTGCCATCATTTGTTAATACTAACAGACCTTCACTATCTCTATCTAACCGTCCTGCCGCATAAATATCAGGAATGGGGATAAAATCTTTTAGTGTTTTTCTACCGCTGTCATCGGTAAATTGCACAAGAACATCAAAGGGTTTATTAAAGATAATCACTTTACGCTCACCTCTAGGGCGAGAAGGTTTTTTTTGTCCTGCTAGTGCGTGAGATTTGCGTAGTTTCGATCTATTGTTAAATTGATTTGCCATAGCTATTTTTTGTCAAAAATGGGAGATTGATTATACCTTAAAAGAGAAGCGATTGGCGTTAGCTGAATAATCAAGTAGTATTGACAGGTCTCTTACAAAAAATTAACAAAGCGTGCGCTTACATGAAAGGAGAGGTAAATGGAAAGCAAAGTAGTTGTTCCGGCTAATGGTGCTAAAATTACATTAGATGCTAAAGGTAAGCTTGTTGTTCCAAATAATCCGGTTATCCCTTATATCGAAGGGGATGGTATCGGTATCGATGTCACGCCAGCAATGTTAAAAGTTGTTGATGCAGCGGTTGAAAAAGCTTACGGCAATGAACGTAAGATTGAGTGGATGGAAGTCTACACCGGTGAAAAATCAACACAAATTTATGGTAAAGATGTTTGGCTGCCAGAAGAAACCTTAGATCTTATTCGTGAATATCGTGTTTCTATTAAAGGTCCTCTTACTACACCAGTAGGTGGTGGTATCCGTTCATTAAATGTGGCACTACGCCAACAACTCGACCTTTACGTTTGCCTGCGCCCAGTGCGTTATTACAAAGGCACTCCAAGCCCAGTAAAACACCCAGAACTGACGGATATGGTTATCTTCCGTGAAAACTCAGAAGATATCTATGCCGGTATTGAGTGGAAAGCCGGCTCAGCAGAAGCTGATAAAGTGATTAAGTTCCTGCAAGATGAAATGGGTGTAACCAAAATTCGCTTCCCACAAGATTGTGGTATCGGTATTAAGCCATGTTCAGAAGAGGGGACTAAACGTTTAGTTCGCGCAGCGATTGAATATGCAATTGATAACGATCGCGACTCCGTTACATTGGTGCATAAAGGTAATATTATGAAATTTACCGAAGGTGCCTTTAAAGATTGGGGTTACGAATTAGCCCGTGAAGAATTTGGTGGTGAGCTGTTAGATGGTGGTCCTTGGGTTAAAATTAAGAACCCTAAATCAGGCAAAGATATTATTGTTAAAGATGTTATCGCAGATGCATTCTTACAACAAATCCTGTTACGCCCAGCCGAGTATGATGTTATCGCTTGTATGAACCTAAATGGCGACTATATTTCTGATGCATTAGCAGCACAAGTTGGTGGTATTGGGATTGCTCCTGGCGCTAATATTGGTGATGAGTGTGCATTATTTGAAGCGACTCACGGAACAGCACCAAAATATGCCGGACAAGATAAAGTTAACCCAGGCTCTATTATTCTCTCCGCGGAGATGATGCTACGCCACATGGGTTGGACAGAAGCCGCTGACTTAATCATTAAAGGTATGGAAGGCGCGATCGAAGCGAAGACCGTTACTTATGATTTCGAACGTCTAATGGACGGCGCTAAACTGCTGAAATGTAGCGAGTTCGGTGACGCGATTATTAAACATATGTAATTGTTGATTTGATAAATAGTTAACGGGAGCTTATTAGTTCCCGTTTATTTTTTGTACTATAAAATTCTTCCCCAAAACCCCACCAAAACTATTCCCCAAAACAGTACAATTAAAAGTGTGGATTATCTGAAGTGATTTCTGAAAACAATGCGTGGTGTGTGAATTTAATTGATACTATTCAAGGTAATTCAGCAGAATATGAGCTCTATATATTTGTGAAGTCTTCTTATCATATTTCACTTCATCCTCAAAAATGGGGAATTCAAATTTATCATAAAGGTGTTATTACACACGCTTCAAGCCAAAGACCGCTTAATTTATTAGAGGGAAATAACTTTGTACTCACAGGAAATAATTGGAATGGCGTGGATGTCGGTTTCCCCTGTACGGTATTAATCTCAACAATTGGGCATATTGGTATGATGGATTCGATGGGAGGAAAAACAATTAGGATAACTCTTTGTGGACGAGGTAACCGTATTATCCCTCATTCCATGATAGTCTCCGGACAGATGTCAACAACCTCACTAGGTAAGCAGTATTTTTATATTGATGTAAGGGAGTATGGTGGGTGATAGAAGAGTTTAGATGGTTAGTTTAGTTATTGAGTACGAGAGAGCGCTAAAAAAGGATATATTCGTTGGTAGTCGGCTTTGTGCTGTGAGTTCAACCGGTGGATGCAACACACTGGTTAAATCGTTCTGCTGGTGATTCATAACCTAGCGTTTTTCTTGGCCTCTCGTTGAGTTGTTTAGCGATGCTATTTAATCTTTGCTGGCTATGAACGGATAAATCAGTACCTTTTGGAAAATATTGTCTGAGCAATCTGTTCGTATTTTCGTTTGAACCACGTTGCCACGGAGACTGAGGATCGCAGAAGTAGACTTGGATATCTGTCGCTACAGTAAATACTGCATGATTGGTCATTTCAACACCTCTGTCCCAAGTTAATGTTTTATATAGTTCAGAGGGTAATTGCTGAGCCTGTTTAATGAGAGCGGCTATCACCGTTGCTGTTTTATTATCACTGATTTTAGCTAGCATAACATAACGTGAATGGCGTTCTACTAAAGTGACAATATAAGAATTTTTAGAGCCTTGAATTAGCTCCCCTTCCCAGTGGCCTGGAATCGCTCTATCCGCAACAGTCGATGGTCTTTCGCTTATAGGAACGGCATTAGGGATTGAGCCTAATCCTTTTCCTTTAAGTGATGTGGTTCTAGATTTTCGTACCGTTCTTCTGCTTCTAAGATATTGCTGTAGCTCTTTTTTTAAAGTTCCCCGAGTTTGTATAAAAAGTGTTTTATAAATCGTTTCGTGAGACACATTCATCTCCTGAGCATCTGGATAATTACGTTTTAGCCAGCCAGCAATTTGCTCAGGTGACCAGCCTCGATGCATTTTTTCTGCGATTATTTTACACAATGTAGGGTTTTGACTTAACTTACAAGCTTTAGGTCTCAAGGCATTATCCCATGCTTTTTTATCCGCTTTTGCTGCACGGTAGTTGGTTAATCCACCATGCCTGCGGATCTCACGGCTAACAGTTGAAGGGGCTCTTGATATCTTTTTAGCTATCTCCCTGATACTACACTTTTCTGCTAATCCTCTCGATATTTCTTCTCGTTCATCAAGCGAAAGCGATAATCTGTGGCGTTTACGGACGGGAGGACGGAAGCCCCCCGTTTGATAAATAGTGGGCATAATAGAAGAATGGTATCTATCAAACATTCTGGCGATCTCATGTAAAGAATCACCTTGCTTATATCTGTCCCAAATAATCGCTTTCTGTTCAGGTGTATAGTAAATACGTTTTCTTGGTTTCATAACAATGCCCTCCTTATTTAAGGATAGCGTTGCATTGATTAATTGAACTCACAGCCAGAAGCGGACGTAAAACACAATGGTATGTCAATCGTTGTTCTGCTAATCAATATGAAAGCTTGAATAAGGCAAAAGAAAGACGCATAATAGTAAATACACTATTTTTCAATGAGATAACTTTAATGTTCGAAAAAATTAAAGATAATTGGATTAGGATAGTATATGCAATTATATGCCTCATCATTATTGTATTTAGTTATACCTACCAGGTTGATATAGTTAGCTCAAGTACAAGTATGAATTTATTTTCATATTATGCCTCTGTAGCGACGATTATTGCTCTATTAATATCAATAATGGAAATATTATATGCCGCTAGCATTGCAAAGAGTATAAAAGTACGCTCTATGTTTAATCTTATGAGATTCAAACATACAACGGGAATAAGCTATGCTCATGAGTGTAATTCATTTTACGAACAATGTTTAAGCGATTTGGTCACAAAAAAATACCCACTCCTTGTCGCCAATTTCACTATAGCAAAAAAATTACACATAAGCCTCGCCAATTATTTCATGACTAAAGAAGATAAAAAGGAATTTGATGCAAAAATGGGAATATTAAACGATTTGGAAAAAAAAATAATTGCAACCCGACATATCACTCCTTCTAACCCTTTGGGTAATGCTCAGATTAAAGAAATCCAAGAGGCTTTGCTCGTTGTAAAACAAGATTTTCAAATGAAATATACATTCAGAAATTCAGAGGATTAATATATGTTACCAAATACGATGGCTAATTTTGTAAAGCAATTAATTTCTGAGACACAGGATGGTATTGTTAGTTGGAAATATTATTCGGATGAAGATAAAGTTGTAACTGAATACCAAGGGATGAATATAATATTGGATTATGCTTTTGATTTTAATCAAGAAGTTGGTGTCCAGCGTTTAAATATCACACAGAGCGATGGGCGCCATTTTTTCTTTGCGGTAAGTCAATACGATTCTGGTTATACGTTATTAAAACAGCTTTATAATGAGGCTCAAGCTTCGGATTTTAAATTCTGACATTAGGCTGCGCATATGGCCTAACAAGATGAAGCAAGTGTCTACATCTTTAATTTTTATTCAAGCACTTTATTTAACTATGTATGGCACGTTGCTTCATGTCTCTTTCTTTATTACTATCTTCAATTGCCTCAATTGATGCTATCTTTTCTTGAATGTATTGTTCTGGAAGTAAGGCATCTCTCGCACCAACTAATACATGATTTACATACCATGAATAGGGTTTTAGATTATCGTCTATTTTCGTTGCTACATAGGTTGTTGCAGTTACTAAAGATCCATCGGAAGCTGTAACAGTTATTTCTTTCTGATTGTAACCATATCCAAGTCCTTCCGCTTTATCTAACGCTGGTTTTTCCTTTGGATCAATGTTGAACAAGACACCGTATATAATGTCGTCAGTGTTTTGGGTTAAATATGCATCACATTTTCCAGAGCCATCCTTGCTAGACTTATGGAACCTTAAGTCGTGACCGACAAGCACAAAGCAACCAAGGGCCTCTGCACTTGGAACTCTTTCTTGTAACCGAGAAGTAGACATATTAGATCCATATGCAAAATAGTACATGGTTTTCCCACAAAATTAAAAATAAATTGAGTAGATTATATATTCATAGTATTCATCCAATAAAATTGTTCCTACCTATTAATTATCAAATATCTTAAGACCTATACGTGGGGGGTAACGTCCGCTCCTCGCTCAGAGCAGACCTAAAATCGTTCTGAGTGATGAGTGCCAAAAGATGATATTGCTAACACCGTCATGTGTTGATTAAAAAGGAAAGTGCCAATGCTTTGAAGAAAGTACAAGAAGACAATTTAATGGGGTAGACCAGCAAACTAATAACCAATTATCGATTGCTGATCTTACAGAAGCTCACTAAAAGAGTTTGAGTGCTAGCGTTGTACAATCCGACCGTTGGAATCCAACCACATTCCATCAGACAAATACACCATTTCCCCAGAATCATTTGTTACCTGTAGGTCATGGTAAATTGAAGTAAGTTCGTTTTCGGGCGAAGGCGCAATATCGTCGTTTCCAAAAATCATATCTTGATATTGCGACCAGTTTTGGTGAATTTCGAAATACATATCAACATCATAATCCTGCATTCTTAGTTCATCATCTGAAGTTATATTCAACGTCTTTTTGAGACCGATAATGTTAAAAATCCATTTCTTACCACTTTTAATGAAGTATGCTCCCGTGTAAGCCTCTTGGTCTGGTACTGCCTCATAACCTAAACTCAAAGATAACTGTATCTGTTCTGCCAATGTAAAGGGCTTTTTCCATCCATCCATACTTGTTTACCTGTTTACTGTACGAAAACGATATAATAAAGCATTATTGATAACCATGACCTAAGTAAACTTAACTAAATATGTATTATAAGGTCACTTATTCCCAGAATAAGATCCACTCCTTTCTCAAAGCTGATAATCAGATTTAATCTATTGCATAATAAATTGTTATTTTGTTTTTTTAAATATTCACTACATTAGTATAGTGAAAAATATTCAAATTAAATAAAAATCCCTAATTTATTTTCAGTGTGAATTATTTTAATTAAATTTTTACTTTCTATTATTTAATATAAATCATAGGTTTGAATGCTTGATATCAAGCTTGATAAGCACTCAATCAGTTAAAGTATCTTCCCCAAAACCACCTCAACCCAAACTAAAAATCAACCAGTTACATACAAACCAAGATCACATAAAAAAAGATTGTCACCACCAGTAATTATAATTTATTAAATAAGTTACATAATTATTATGGGTATAATGCTATGCCTCATGGGTTGGACAGAAGCCGCTGACTTAATCATTAAAGGTATGGACGGCGCTAAATTGCTGAAATGTAGCGAGTTCGGTGACGCGATTATCAAACATATGTAATTATTGATTTAAGAAATAGTTAACGAGAGCTTATTAGTTCACATTTTTTATTGTCAATTTTGAAATGGTTATCAAATAGTTATCAAAACGAGTTATCAAAATCACCTGAATTTTGAGCAATTAAATCACGATTTTTATCTAATTTTTGGCGTTCAAGTTGTTACCTGATTACTCAGCGTCTAATTTTGCTTTCCAGCTATAAAGTAATTTATCGGTGATCCCTAAAGAAGCTACCGCTTTTGGGACGCTATAACCTTGTTCGCTGACTAATGCGACCGCTTCTTGCTTAAACCCAGTAGTATAAACACTGTTTGTT
>NZ_CAWPAV010000133.1:0-8275 GCF_963885725.1 Proteus sp. G4380 | reverse complement strand
TTATTACTTCGTTTTTTATCTAAATTGATATGAAAATAATTAATGGTAGAGCTGATTGACAGAAAAATAACTTCAGTGTTAAAACAGTTTTGCTTAAGAAGGAAAGAGATAACGACTTATTATTAAATAGCGAAATAAGGTAATTTATGGACAAATTAAACGATATTACTCAACTTTATAATAATCCACCAAAAGATGTAAAACATAATATAGTCAATCATCGTTTTACGGATATGATGCTACAAACTAAAACTGTTGCAACAGAAGCATTAGATAAATTAGCTTATCTTGCAGGTATTAAAAATGCACCTGCTGATGATAAGTATTTAAAATTAAACACCACTAGCTTAGATGCGTTACTAAAAAGTGCGAAGTCACTTGGTTATGATATCGAAGTCGTCAGTCTTTAATCAATAAGCAGCCGTAAGGCTGCTTTTTAAATGAAAGGAGGCAATAGTGAATAAGGATATTAATGAACTTAATAAAGATATTAATATTGTCGG
This sequence comes from Proteus sp. G4380, assembly GCF_963885725.1. Taxonomy (NCBI): domain Bacteria; kingdom Pseudomonadati; phylum Pseudomonadota; class Gammaproteobacteria; order Enterobacterales; family Morganellaceae; genus Proteus; species Proteus sp. G4380. The sequence goes on along the minus strand of NZ_CAWPAV010000133.1, from coordinate 7,772 downwards.
ATTACATTGGATTAAACGCTGGCGAGTGAATAATGGAAAATATCAGTCTTATGTTATTCCTTTCGCAACAACCTATCCTATTAATATTGTTTATCACGGTAAAAACGAATTTAAATATGGGCAGTATGGCATTCATCTTGGCCAGCAAGATACACTCACCTTTTTAGGTGATAAAAAACAAAAGATACTGGCTAAATTTATTGATTGTCGTAAAAACTCACCGACATTTAAATCAGAATTAAGTTTGGAGATAACCCCATCATCCGCAAGAACACTTATTATTCCCCCAGGAGTTGCTCATACTTTTTCCCATCTAGAAAATGTTTTTACCTTAAATAGCTACTCTCTTTTTTTACCTACTATCGAGCAATTAGCAAGTGAAACATTAAATTGGTCACCTAATAATGATGTGATAAATCTGCCGGAAGATATCGATATTAATGAGATTGAAGGCTATGAGCCGATGACAGAAGAAGCTTCGGCGCTGGTCTACTATCGAGTTGCTGAGATACAACAGCAGTGGTTAAGCCAACATCGATTTTTACACTCTGAAACTCGTAAAATTCGCTTAGATAATGGCGATGAAATTAATGTAAGGTTGCGAGAGAAAATTGCCGATGTTCAAAAACAATCATTACCTACATCCACTATTTTAGGTGTTGAATTTCGTGAAATGGCGACCCTGCATACGGGCAAAGAGAGTGGCATTGTCCCATTAACGCGACAATCCCCTATGTATCTAGTTGAACATGGTCAGGAGGCTTATGATTTCGACTCTTATGGATTACATTTAGGGCAAGAAGATCATTTAACTTTTTTAGGAGATACCTCGGGTAAAATCACTATTAAGCTGGTGGATATGCGTGAAGATTCGCCTACGCTATTTTATGAAGATGAAATGGTTTTTGATCCGGCACCCAATATTGAATTAGTGATCCCCTGTGGTGTTGCCCATGCCTTATTTAATATGGCGAATATCATTACTGTCAATCGACCTGTTATCTATTTGGACGAAGAAAAAGAATATATTCCGGGTCATGATGTGATTGATTGGAAAATCGCTAATAAAAATTATCAAGCTTATCGTGTTAATAAAATAGCAGCAGATTTAACCTATTATCAATTTCTTGTTTCTAAACAACAAGCGTTAATGAAACATAAGCCCACCCATCATACCCCAAAATCGATTATTGTTTATGATGAAAATAATCAGCCTATTAAAGTATTAATTAAAGAAAAGGTGTAACCTCTATTATGCGTATTGTCTTTTTCTATATGCTTTTTTTGGTATTAAGTGCAGATGGTCTAATGGTTTTTTTGACACCTGTTATTGTTTATCAATTAACAACAAGCATTGAATATGCGGGATTGACATACGCTTTATGGTGGTTACCACGTATTTTTTTAATACCGCTTATTGGTCAATATATTGATGGTCTAGGTGTCCGTCCTGTTTCTGTTATTTCCGATAGCTGTAAAATAATCGGTTGTTTATTTTTATTAATAGTAGATTTTTCCTCTGATTTAGTTATTGCAATTAGTTTTGGATTAGTGGGTAGCTTAATTTCTATTGGTAATTCACAGACACTGATTTCATATGAAAAAATTATTGCCTTGATGAGTCGCCATAAAGAACATCATATTAATATAATGTCTCGAATGGATTTTTTGGGCATGATCATCGGCCCATTAATCGGCATGTTATTTATTGATTATGGTTACCATTATTTACTGATTATTCCCTGTCTATTTTATTTCATTAACGCCGTGTTCTTTTTGTTCTTTTACCTAGTACCAAAACAGCGCCAATCTGCCACTCAGTTACATAGCCTAACAGAGACATTACAGGTGACGAAAAGGATAGTGGTGATTTTTACGTCTCCTATTTTGGTTTTTTCTATTTTAATTGCTATCGGCAATAATATGTTTGATGGATTAATTGAGTCGAGTGGGGCGGCGTTGATCGACCAATCGATGAATTTACCCATTAAATATTATGGCTTTATTGATATTTCTGCGGGGATCTGTGGCGTGATAGGAACTTATTTATATGGTTATCTAACCCATTATTTAAATCGAAAATTATTAATGTCTCTATCAATTTGTATCATCACAATAAGTTCTTTTCTATTGGTTATTTTTCAACATGATATCACGGCTTTTATTCTCTTTTATGCCCTATCCATTATTGGTAAGGTTTTTTCAGGGAATATTTTACGGATGTTAAGGATAGAAATTATTCCTGTGACACAATTAGCCAGCATTTCCTCACTGATTATATTGTTTAATCAACTGATTTTGCCTATTGTTGGGGGATTGCTCTTTTTCTCTACAGGGAATATTTCGACAGTATATATATTGATGATAATCGCTATGGCGATCACCTTGGTGAGTGGCGTAATGCTTATTATGCGGTTAAACCATAAAAAGAGATAATCATAAAATAAGCCCACATTTGAAGTGGGCTTATTTTGGCTAAGCAACCAATGGATTACTTAGCAACGCTAATTCTAATGACACAGAATTATTTTTTTGCGCGTTCAAAAGAAGACAGAATTTCAGCTTTAGCCGCTTCTACGCCTTCCCAACCATCAACTTTTACCCATTTACCAGATTCTAAATCTTTGTAATGTTCGAAGAAGTGTTTGATTTGAGCTTTTAATAATTCAGGTAGATCGTTCACATCTTTAATGTGATCGTATTCTTTACTTAGTTTGGTGTGTGGTACTGCAACCAGTTTTGCATCTTCACCTGATTCATCAGTCATTTTCAGTACGCCAACAGGACGGCAACGAATGACTGAACCTGGTTGCAATGGGTATGGAGTTGGAACCAGAACGTCTACTGGATCACCATCTAAAGATAATGTGTTGTTGATGTAACCGTAGTTGCATGGGTAGAACATCGCTGTTGACATAAAACGGTCAACGAACAGTGCACCACTTTCTTTATCAACTTCGTATTTGATTGGATCAGCATTGGCTGGAATTTCAATAACAACATAGATATCTTCTGGTAGTTCTTTACCAGCAGGAACATGATTCAGGCTCATAAAAAATTTCCTATGAAAAATTAATTTGACGTGGCTCGTAGTATAGCGAAAAGTTTTTAACAATACCCGTTTTTTGCCGTACAGGTTGCCTTTTGAGGTAAAAATAAGCAACAAATACACGAATTAGCTATTTTGAGAGATGAAAAAACCGGACGTGTTAATTAAGCCCGGTTTAACTATATCCTGACAAAAAGAAAATTTATTCTTCGTCTGGATATTGAGCCATAAATGCTTCTGCTTGTTCGACCATCGCTTTAGTACCCACAAAGAATGGCATGCGTTGGTGCAACTCTGTTGGTTTGATATCTAAAATACGATCTTTACCATTACTGGCTTTACCACCCGCTTGTTCCGCGAGGAATGCCATTGGGTTGCATTCATAAAGTAAGCGTAATTTACCATTTGGATGACTTGCCGTACTTGGGTAAATATAAATCCCCCCTTTGAGCAAGTTACGATGGAAATCCGCAACTAAAGAGCCAATATAGCGAGTTGTATAAGGACGGTTAGTCGCTGCATCCTGCTCTTGGCAATACTTGATGTATTTTTTTACCCCTAATGGGAATTTAATGTAGTTACCTTCATTGATTGAATACATATTTCCGGTAGGCGGAAAATGAACACTTTCGTGAGATAAACAGAAAACCCCTAAAGAAGGATCGTAAGTAAAGGCATGTACACCACAACCGGTAGTGTAAACCAACATAGTAGATGAGCCATAAACGACATAACCCGCAGCAACTTGGCGATTACCGGGTTGCAGGAAATCATCTAGTGTCACTGGTTGGCCAATAGGCGTAATACGGTGGTAAATAGAGAAAATAGTACCAACGGAAACGTTTACATCGATATTAGAAGAACCATCCAATGGATCCATTAATACCACATACTTGGCATTTTCCGCACGATCACCTTCAAAGATAACGATATCGTCTTCTTCTTCCGAACCGATCCCCGCAACTTCACCACGAGCTTTAAGTGCTGCTTTTAGTTTCTCATTCGCGTAAAGATCCAGTTTCATCTGGGCTTCACCTTGAACATTAGAAACACCGTTAGTGCCAAGAATATCGACTAACCCAGCTTTATTAATATCACGGTGAATAATTTTAGCCCCAAGCTTAATGGCTGACAGTAATGCCGTTAATTCGCCAGTTGCATGGGGAAAATCTTGTTGTTTCTCGACGATAAATTCGCCTAATGTTTTCATGACGTGGGTCCTGAATGTGAATGGATAAAATATAAAAAGGAAAAAAGTTTCCTTATTAGTGGCAAGTTTATCCAAAGAATCGCATGATTCAAAGGTTAATCCGTTTCTAATCTGCTTTTTGATGGTTAGAATAGTGACCAACTTCATGCTATTGGAAAGAAATTCATGCACATTCATATTCTTGGTATTTGTGGCACCTTTATGGGAAGTCTTGCCATCTTAGCTCGAGCGAAAGGGCATAAAGTAACTGGCTCTGATGCAAATGTTTATCCTCCAATGAGCACATTATTGGAAAATCAAGGCATTGAGCTAATCGAAGGTTATGATCCACAACAATTAGAACCTGCTCCTGACATGGTGATTATTGGCAATGCGATGACTCGAGGGAATCCTTGTGTTGAAGCGGTACTTGAAAAAGGATTGCCTTACACATCAGGGCCACAATGGTTACATGACTATATTTTGCCTGAGCGTTGGGTTTTGGCCGTTGCGGGTACCCATGGTAAAACGACTACGGCAGGTATGCTGGCTTGGATTTTAGAAGATTGTGGTTATCAACCTGGTTTTTTAATTGGTGGTGTGCCGGGTAACTTTCAAGTTTCAGCACAATTGGGGGAAAGCCCGTTTTTTGTTATTGAAGCTGATGAGTATGACAGTGCTTTCTTTGATAAACGTTCTAAATTTGTTCATTACTCGCCACGTACGCTTATCTTAAATAATCTGGAATTCGATCACGCGGATATTTTTGATGATTTAACGGCGATTCAAAAACAGTTTCATCATTTAGTCCGTATTGTGCCGGGCAGTGGCAAAATTATCATGCCTGATAACGATCTGAACTTAAAACAGACCATTGGTATGGGATGTTGGAGTGAGGAAGAGTACACCGGTGAGACGGGTGATTGGCAGGCGAAAAAGATCAGTAATGACAGTAGCCACTTTGCAGTGTTCCATAAAGGTGAGCAAGTCGGTGAGGTTTGTTGGGGACTTTCGGGTGAACACAATATGCAAAATGGCTTAATGGCCATTGTGGCAGCTCACCACGTTGGTGTATTACCGGTAGATGCATGCGCAGCACTCAATAAATTTATTAACGCCCGTCGTCGTTTAGAGTTACGGGGTGAAGTAAATCAAGTGAGTGTTTATGATGACTTTGCCCATCATCCTACGGCGATTTTAGCAACCCTTGAAGCGCTACGTAGTAAAGTTGGCGGAACAGCACGTATTATTGCGGTATTAGAACCTCGCTCTAATACGATGAAGATGGGGATCAGTAAAGATGATATCGCCCCGGCATTGGGACGTGCTGATGAAGTTTTCTTATTTCAGCCACCTAACATTCAATGGTTAGTCAGTGATATTGCCGAGAAGTGTGTACAGCCTGCTCGTTGGAGCACGGATATTGATACATTAGTGGAGATGGTTGCTAAAGAAGCTAAACCGGGTGATCATATTTTGATCATGAGCAATGGTGGCTTTGGTGGTATACATGAAAAACTCCTGGCGAAATTAGCCACACCAAAATCATCTGTGGATCAATATTAATTTAAATAAGTAAGCCACTGAAATTTCAGTGGCTTACTGTTTATGACCTATTTTCCTGAAGTCGCTATTTATAATTCCTGATCAAATAGGTTTAAAATCGCATCTCGTAGTTCTTCTGTTGAGAATCCTGGCGCGGGTGTAGAAAAAATAGTGTCATCACCAGCGATACTTCCGAGGATCCCTTCTGCTTTACCTAAAGAATCTAATAAGCGTGCAATAAGCTGTGCGGCACCGGGGCTGGTTCTAATAACCACTACTGAGTGGTTATGGTCAATATCAAGTACCAAATTTTTCAATGGGCTACTTGCTGTAGGTACACCAAGTTCTGTTGGCAGGCAGTAAACCATCTCCATTTTGGCATTACGCGTTCTTACTGCGCCAAATTTTGTTAGCATACGAGAGATTTTAGACTGGTTAATATTATCAAAACCAGCTTCTTGTAATGCAGTTACAATCTCGCCTTGTGAACTGAATTTTTCTTCTTTCAGCAGGGCTTTAAATGCTTTAACCAAGTCTTCTTGCTTAGAAGGAGTGCGCATAGTTCACCTTTAGTGAGTTATCAATAACTCGCACATTATGCAGAGAAGTGAATTTTTATGCAACATTAGCTCCGTTAATCTTGTTTCTCTTCTTGGTTGATGTGTGTTTTTGTGTGTTAACTCAAAAAAGTTTTATTTCTCGATATTGAATGCGATAATCTTGATTAGGTAAATAATTTGTTAACTAAATGATAATCTTAAATGATTATGCAATATGAGATAGCGCGTTTAGCACTTAGCGATATTTATTGGAATTATTTCTCAAAAGAGTGCCCGCTATCTCATTAACAGATAAGCAATTTGTTTAGAATAACCGAAGTATTATTTTTTACTACAAATGCCTTATTATGCAATATAGCTGTTAAATAATTGTTTTCTTTACTAGGTGTGTTGCGTAATAGTGAGTATATCAAAGGCGTTCCACTATCTCGTAAACTAAGGAGTATCAGAATGAAAGTAGCAGTTCTCGGTGCAGCGGGTGGTATTGGTCAGGCACTGGCACTTCTTCTTAAAAATCAGCTTCCAGCTGGTAGTGAACTCTCTTTATATGATATCGCTCCGGTTACACCGGGTGTTGCAGCGGACTTAAGTCATATACCTACTCAAGTAAGGGTAAAAGGTTTTGCTGGCGAAGATCCTTCTCCTGCATTAAAAGATGCAGATGTTGTTTTAATTTCTGCCGGTGTTGCCCGTAAACCGGGTATGGATCGCTCTGATCTTTTCAATGTAAATGCAGGGATCGTGCGTAATCTTATTGAAAAAGTTGCACAAAACTGCCCTAAGGCGCTTATTGGTATCATTACTAATCCAGTCAATACTACGGTTGCTATCGCTGCTGAAGTACTGAAAAAAGCCGGTGTTTATGATAAAAAACGCCTATTTGGTGTGACAACACTAGATATTATCCGTGCGAATACTTTTGTTGCTGAATTAAAAGGCAAAGATCCACAAACAACGAATGTTCCGGTCATTGGTGGACACTCAGGTGTCACTATTCTTCCTTTGCTATCTCAAGTAGCCGGTGTGTCATTTACTGATGAAGAAGTTGCTGCATTAACAAAACGTATTCAAAATGCGGGGACTGAGGTTGTTGAAGCTAAAGCAGGTGGCGGATCAGCCACATTATCAATGGGACAAGCAGCTGCGCGCTTTGGTCTTTCATTGATCCGTGCTTTAAATGGCGAAAAAGATGTTATTGAATGCACCTATACCGAAGGCGATGGTGAACATGCCCGTTTCTTTGCACAACCTGTTCGTTTAGGTAAGAATGGTGTTGAAGAATATCTACCAATCGGTCAATTAAGTGATTTTGAAAAACAATCTCTTAATGGCATGTTGGATGTATTGAAAAAAGATATAATTCTTGGCGAAGAATTTATTAATAAATAAAAAATAACTTTTTTGCTTTAAAATAATGTAAATTTAAATA